>NZ_JBNGCO010000168.1:0-7007 GCF_049974805.1 Baaleninema sp. | reverse complement strand
TTGCTGCATCAGCGGGCCCATCACTTTTCCCATATCCTTCGGCGACGTCGCACCCACCTTGGCAATTTGTTCGTCAACCGCCGCTTGAATTTCCGCCTCGGACAGTTGTTTAGGTAGAAATTCCTCCAAGATGGCTAACTCTTGCGCTTCCTGTTCTGCGAGATCCTCCCGTCCGGCGTCCCGGTACTGGGCGATGGCGTCGCGGCGTTGCTTGGCCAGTTGAGAGAGTAGCTCGATTTCTTGCTCTTGAGTCAGTTCCTCCTGTCCCTGGGGACGAACGCTGACTTCCTTTTCCAAAATAGCCTTTTTAATCGAGCGAACGGTTTCTAAGCGCAGTTTGTCCTTCGCTTTCATCGCCGATTTGATTTGTTCGCCAATGCGATCCTTGAGACTCATTGCAATTTTCCTTTCATAAAGTGGTCGCAAACGCGCTCTTTCAGCGCGGGGGGCGATCGAGATCCGCGATCGAACCTAAAAAATTCGATCCGGTTCGATCGACGCTTCGACAGGCTTTTCTGTCAGATCGATCGCCCACCTCGATCGAGTTTAATTTGAATTTTCGCTACGGTTTCGGGGATGAAATGATAATATTGCCTTAACTTAACCTAACGTGCGTCGAGGGTCTGCTGTGAGCCGTTCTGCAACTCTATCGCTTCAGCCTTCCTTACTATCTGTAGTCGATAACAATCGACTGAGGCTATTTTCTGGCTCTGCCAACACAACACTCGCCCAAGAAGTGGCGCGATACCTAGGGATCGATCTCGGTCCGATGGTACGCAAGCGCTTCGCGGACGGAGAACTATACGTTCAAATTCAAGAATCCATTCGCGGCTGCGATGTCTATCTCATTCAGCCCGTCTGCAATCCGGTCAACGACCATCTCGTCGAACTTCTGATTATGATCGATGCGTGCCGTCGCGCGTCAGCCCGTCAGATTACGGCCGTACTTCCATATTACGGATACGCCCGGGCCGATCGCAAAACCGCCGGCCGGGAATCGATCGCGGCGAAACTCGTGGCGAACCTGGTGACGGAAGCCGGGGCGAATCGAGTTCTCGCTATGGACTTGCACTCGGCACAAATTCAGGGATATTTCGATATTCCCTTCGATCACGTCTACGGATCTCCGGTCTTACTCGACTATATCGCCAGCAAAAAACTTTCCGATATCGTCGTCGTCTCTCCCGATGTCGGCGGCGTCGCCCGCGCCCGCGCCTTTGCGAAAAAACTCAACGATGCGCCCTTAGCCATCATTGACAAACGGCGACAAGCGCACAACGTCGCGGAAGTCTTAAACGTCATCGGAGACGTGCGCGGTAAAACCGCCGTGTTGGTCGACGACATGATCGACACGGGGGGTACCATTACCGAAGGCGCTCGCCTGCTCAGAAAAGAAGGCGCTCGCCAAGTCTACGCCTGCGCCACTCACGCCATTTTCTCGCCCCCAGCCGTCGAACGGCTCTCGAGCGGCGTGTTTGAAGAGGTGATCGTAACCAACACGATTCCCCTTCCCAGCGATCGCCAGTTCGACCAACTGACCGTGTTGTCGGTGGCGAACGTCTTGGGCGAAACCATCTGGCGAATTCACGAAGATAGTTCGGTCAGCAGTATGTTCCGTTAAACTGCACCGACTGAAGCTTTCAAAGATAGGGGCGAACCGAGGTTCGCCCCTCTTTCGTTGGGGGTTCAGATGGCTCCCGTCACGGTGTTGACAGCAACGGGGTTAGAGAATGGCGGAGGCTTGGGAAATCGAATTGAGGCTCGAGAGTCGAACGCCGGCGATCGCCCCAAAAAATCTAACTACAATCGTAACTTTTCCAACATCGATAATAAAAAACCATAGCCCCGATTAGGGGTTTCGTAGGGGTAAGACCCACTCGATCGAGGCGACAACCTAGGTTACGCTACAAATAGCGAGGACTTTATTTTGTAATCTCGGGGAGAAGAAACTATGTTTCGGAAGCATCGCCAGGACGATCGACCCTTAACCCCCTTTATCGCCACCAACCGCCCAGACCAACAGCTCTACGAGCAAACTCAGGAAATTATCTACAACTATCTCCTCGAAATCGTTCGCGCCTGGTCTCCCGACCAAGTTCTCGCTGAATTCCGCAGCCTGTTCATCGAATACGGCAACGCCAAAAACACTGAAGCCTTCCAATCCCTGGAAAATCTCGTCCTAGCCAATCAAGGCACTAACTTCCGCTACACCATCAAACGTTCCTGTTACATCCTCTTCAATAACTGGGAAGCCAACCGACAACATAAATTTATACCTCAACTGGTTCAACTCTTTCACGATCCCTCTATCCACAAACGAGCTTTATCTCCTGACTTACAGCGAGTGCGAGCTTGGTTGAGGCTGTTCGTCGAAGGCAAAGAATATCAAGACTTAAAGGTCTTTTCCATCAAGTACGAAGAGGAAACCCAACCCGAAGAACCCGTCAAATGGAGCGATCGATACACGGCTTATCTCCTGGTTCCCCAATATTCCAACCCCGACAACCCCGAAGAACAGCGCGAAGTGGCCCGCGTCGTCTCCCAGCGACTCAAAGATCGCTTCAAACGAGACTTAGCCATGTACACCACGCGATCGCAAATGGTGGGATACGACGACAAACAATATCCCAACCCCACCATCTTCGGAAACGACGTATTGCGGATTATCAAAACCATCGTCGCCCGTCGCGGCAACCTCAGCTACCAAAACCTCGCCCAAGTCTTCCTGCGCCAAACGGAACAGCAACGCTATCGCGACTTCAAACGCAGCTTACAAAAATATTTAGTCTTTTCGTGGAGTCACAAAGAACTCGCCCAAACTCTTAAACTCCGCCTCTCCCAACGCCTCGAGAGCCTCTATCCCGACAAACACGGCAGTTCCGTCGATGAAGCCTTGCGACTGCGAACCTGCAACCGCGTCATCGACGCCCTGACGACAGAAAACGGCGTCGAACCCTCGCCGATTTTTATTTGGATGCTTTCCTACGGCAACCCCCTGGCGTTGGTGGTGATTTTACTGAAACTCGTCCTCGTCAGTCCCCACTCTCGCGTTCACCTCGAAACCGCCATCGCCAAGCTGGTACGCTACTACGAACATCTATCGGAAGAGGAATGCGAGTGGGTGGTTCATTTCTTCGAGTTATTTAAAATTACCTTCGCCATCCACGCCGAAAACGTCGAATACAGCCTCGTCAAAGTGCGATCGACATCTCAAAATGGCGCCCCCTCCGAAGAATATCGCGTCTTCGCCCGCGTCAAATACGAAGACATCCCCACCGACATCCCCACCGACAGCTTCGAGGATTCCGACGAACTCACACAACTGTTTCAGTAAACAGCGAACCGTTTCCCTAGGGTGCGTGACTTGGAAAATCGGGTGTAAATCCTTAGACCGAGAAATTGTCACGCACCGCTCCCCCATCCCATCATCCCATCATCCCATCATCCCATCATCCCCCCATCCCCCCATCCCCCCATCTCCCCTCCGGCCGCAAAACAGTACAATAAAAAAGACTCCGGGTCGCGGGTGACAAACCCCGGCAGACGATCGCGAGACTGTATCGCCCCTTCATCATGCTCGTTAGCGCCGATTTATTGCTGTATTACCAACGTTGCGATCGACGGGCGTATCTCGATGTCTTCGGCGATCGCCGTCAAAAAGATCCCGTCAGCGACTTCCTCCTCGAACTGCGCCAAGATAGCCACGCTCACCGTCAAATGGTGCTGGCACAGTACGACTATCGTCGTCCTCGATGGTCTCGCGACGACTGGCTCGGTGGCACCGAAGCCACGGTAGACTTAATGCGGCAAGGGGTCGATTGTATTTACGGCGGACTGTTGACTGCCCCCTGGATACCCGGCGTCACCCTCCTCTGTCACCCGGATTTACTGGTTCGGGAAACGGGAACTTCTGTCTTCGGAAATTGGTATTACGTTCCTAAAGAGATTAAATTCGGCAAACGCCCCAAACTCGACTATCAAATCGTCGGCGCGTTTAACGGCTTAGTCTTGTCCTTGATTCAAGGGGTTTGGCCGCCAACGGCGTGGTTGTTGTTGCGCGGAAGACAACCCCATCTCATAGACTTCGACAAGCGCGTGCCGGAAATGCACGGCATTCTCGCCGACTGCATCGCCACGCTGCGGGAACACCGCACGCCGGAACTGTTCCTCTCTCGGCAAAAGTGCAATCTCTGTCATTGGTATGGCAGTTGTCACAGTATCGCTGAGTCGCAACACCATTTGTCTCTGGTTCCCGGCGTGACGCCGAACCGTTACGAACAGCTGCGATCGATGGGTATCCAAACTCTGGAAGCCCTCGCCGCCGCCAAACCCACTCAGTTGAAAAGCGCCTTTGGAGAAGTGGTTGGCGAACAACTCAGCCAGCAGGCGCACACGACCTACTCGAATCAGGCGACGCCGAAGCTGCGGGAAATTCATCGGTTGTTGAAAACGGCGCAGCAGCAATGGGTGGACGTTCCCGAGGCGTCGGTGGAAATTCATTTCGATATTGAGGCGAAACCGGATATCGATTTAGACTTTTTGTTGGGGGCGTTGGTGGTCGATCGCGCCACGGGAACGCAACGCTATTTCGCTTTTCTGGCGGAAAAGCCGGAGGAAGAACAGGCGATTTGGCACGACTTCCTCGAGTTACTTTGGACTTATCCCGACGCCCCGATTTTCCATTTTTGCGATTACGAAGTGAAAACGATTCGACGCTTGGCGAAGCTGTATCGCACGCCGTCTCGCCGCTGGAAACCCATTGTCGATCGCTGTATTGACGTGCATTGGTGGGTGACGGAAACGGTGGTGCTTCCGGTGGAAAGTTACGCTCTCAAACCCATCGCGCGATGGGTGGGGTTCGACTGGCGCGACGCCAACGCCAACGGCGCTCAATGTATTTGTTGGTACAATCAATGGCTGGAAACAAGCGATCGATCCTATCTCGAGGCGATCGTCAACTACAACGAAGATGACTGTCGCGCTACCTTCGAACTCAAAACTTGGTTGGCGCAGTTTCTCGAACCCTTTTATCTCGAGGCGATATCTCCCTCGGCTATCCCATCGCCGTCGGCGTAGCCATTAGCATCACCCACAGCCACGCTAAAACAATACTTAAAAGGACGAACAGTAGAGATTTCATGGGCTTTGGCGTTTGGCGTTTCTTCGTTTCTCGTCGCTCCTATCGCCCCAATACTACCCTAACGTATACATCCAACCGTCGCGGCTGCAAATTCGCAGGATTCCATCCCAAATTACGGGAGTCGATTCAAAGGAACCGCCGGGTTGAAATTGGGCGATTTCTTTGACGATAACTCGGTAGTAATTTCCGCTGGCACCCCGCAACGCCAAAGCATCGCTGGCGCGGGCAATTTCGTAATCGATTTGAAATAAGTGAACGCCGTTATATCCTGCCGATACTAAACGGTTGCCATCGGTAAAAATGGGAGTCGAAATGGACGCGCCAATTTGTTTTTTAAACAGGATTACGGGACGGTCGTAATCCCGTTCTAAAAACGGTCCTTTGACTTTTTCTCCTGTGACTTGCGTTTGGCTGCCGATGTATAAATTTCCGTCAATGGCGTTCGTGGCAAAAAGCGGCGGAATGTCCGGGGCGCGATATTCGTCGTTCAACGCCACCGACCCGGTGATGCCCCCTTCCCATTCGCTAAATCCTAAGTTTAATGTGGGTAAAAACCACTCGACGCAATCGGGATCGCCTTGGCGGGGATCGAGTTTAAATACACCTCCCTGTCCCGGTATTTTTTCGCGATCGAGCGTACTAAATAATTTCCCTTCTTTAGAAATGGAAATGCTTCCATTTAAATCGCCCCCGGAGCGAAATCGCCAAAGGATTTCGCGGCTTTTAATGTCGATTCCGTAAATTCTGCCCCCTCCCGAGGCAATATAAACTCGATCGTCGAATACTGCCGGAGAAGATTCGGCAACTAAATTCCCGCCGTAATAGCCCACATCTTCAAATTCGTAAAGTTGCAGCTCTTTGTAAACTTCAGGTTCGGCAAAATCGCCGTTGTTTTTTCGGCTTTTTATGCTACTATTAATAAAGTAGCCGATGGCGTTTTCGCCGACATTAAAAATTGTGCCGTTTCCTAGATAAATCGCCGAACTGTCGTTGTCGCGGCTGTAGCTGTCCGTGGCGCGAATGTCGAGCCGCCATAGCTCTTGTCCCGTGCGAAAAGACACGGCGCGAAAACTGGGAACGTAACTCGAAGAGAGGGACTTGTTGACCCCTCGACGGCTCCCTTGTAAAACCACGATGCGATTGTCGTCTTCGGCGGTTGCGTCGATATAAACGCTCGAAGAGCCTTTGAGAATATCGTCGAATTCGTATCGCCAAACCACTTGGTTGGTTTCGAGGTCGAGTTTTCTCAAACTGTGGTCGTAAGCCCCGATAATTAAATAAGGAATACCGCGATCGCGCACCAGCGTCGGTTGTCCCGTCCACCCCGCCCCGCTCCAAGTGCTGGCACTACCCCCCACCACACTCGTCCCGCTTCCGAGATAAAATCGATCGAGAAGGTTCAACCCCTGCGGCGTTCCCCTTCCGTAAAAACGACGTTGGGCGTTCCCCAAATAGGTGGGAACCAGCAGTTCGATTTCCGGCGGGACAGCGGCGGGAACCCCAGAAATCAAACCGTTCACCTGTTGGGTAACGGTATCGGACAGGGACATCGGCGTCACCAGTTTGGGCGCATCTCCTCGGAACCGTCGCAACAGCCTCGGCGGAACGATCGAACCAAACGCAAACAGCAAAGCTCGTTTTTGAAACGCGCGGCGGGTCAATCCCATCGCAACCCGGAAAAAAACAGCACAGTCGGAAACCGATTATAAATCGATTTCTTCCCTTTATCGGTCGATCGAAACCGATTGCCAAGCGCGATCGCAACCGCTACAATTAAGCCGACCCTTCCCGACCGTCAGGGCAATCCTTCACTTTACCCTAATCTTTGGGTCTAAAGCCTCCCCCTTCTCGGGGGACTTTACCAGTG
>NZ_JBNGCO010000167.1:0-7010 GCF_049974805.1 Baaleninema sp. | reverse complement strand
TGTGTTGCAGCAGGTTCTCAGGAATCTTGAGGCAGCATTTGTGGCGATGTGGGAGTGAGGACATGGGTTTCCTCGGTTCAAAAAGCGGATGCGCTCATATCTGGTGTGAATGGGTGGGTTTTAAAACCCAAATTTTCAGAAAAATCTACCTTTCGATAGAGAGGTTCGATCGCAGAGTTTGCTAATCCCGAGCGCGACGGCGAACCTAGGCTACAATAGGGATATCCGAACCTGAATATCCGAACAGAGTCCGAAGTTCAGTCAACATCTTTGTTCGGCAGTACTTGGTATGCTTATCGTTCGAGATTTTCCGAGTCGAAGCGAAACCCAACGCACAATGCTTCAAAGCAGCTTTAAAGCAGCGATGGCGGCGTCAACTGAACTGAGAAAGATGTCAAAATAGAAATATGGCACGTATCGACATCCGAGGGGTCGAACATACCTACGACCTAAGCGATCCCGTACCCGACAGTTCAGCGTTAGTCTTCGTTCATGGCTGGCTTCTCAGCCGTCAGTACTGGCAACCCCTCGTGACGCGATTATCTCAGAACCATCAGTGTTTGTGTTACGACTTGCGAGGGTTCGGAGAATCCCAACCCAACAGCGATCGACCCCTGCCCGATCGAGATCGATACACCCCTGCCGCCTACGCCAAAGATTTAGAAATTTTACTCGATCGCCTGGACTTATCCAACGTTTGGATTGTCGGACATTCCCTTGGCGGAACCGTCGCCCTGTGGATGGCGTACCAATTTCCCCAGCGGGTGCGGGGGGTGATTTGCCTCAATTCCGGCGGCGGCATTTATTTAAAAGAAGAATTCGAGCGATTTCGCACCGCAGGCGTCCAAATCGTGCGTTGGCGTCCCATCTGGCTGGCCCAGTTTCCCTTCATCGACTGGCTGTTTGCGCGGGCTGCGGTTGCCAAACCCCTCGATCGCACCTGGGGACGCCAACGAGTTCTCGATTTCGTCTGCGCCCATCCCGAAGCCGCCCGAGGCGCCTTATTAGACTCGACCACCGAAGACGAAGTTCACCGCTTACCGAAAATCGTCTCTCAACTTCGCCAACCGGTGTATTTCATCGCCGGAGCGAAAGATAGGATTATGGAACCGAAATACGTGCGCCATCTCGCGAGTTTCCATCATTTATTCGACTGTTGCGGCCATAACACCATCGAAGTGGAAAACTGCGGCCATCTCTCGATGGTCGAACAACCGGATGTAGTCGCGTCCCGCTTGAGAGCGATCGTGAACCAACACGAGATAATTGATAATTTACCGGGGTAATTGATAACGGTCGTGACGCGGGCGAAAAATGTTGAGGAAGTCCGGTTAATATTGTATTCCCGTATCACGCACCGACCCCATCATCCCATTATCTCATCACCCCATCAACTCCAGATTTCCGGAAGAGCCAGACGGAACTTGTAAAAAGGGAATAGCACCCTGAAAGACTGGTTACACCTATGGGTACGCCCAACGCTTTTCTCGCTCTGGCTGCACTAGCAGCGCCGGAAGCCTCTATCGACTCGCCGATGATGCCGGATGTGGCAGCGCCGCAACCGATGGCATTTCAAGCTGATGTGGACGTACAAATGGCTGCTGCATCGCCGTCGGTGAGTGCGCCGGAAACCCTGTCTGACTCGCTTTCTGGGGCCTCTTTGGCGACGGTTTCCGCTCCGTTCGATCGCTACATCACAGTCACCCAAGCCTTGTTGATGAGTTTGGCGCTGTCTCCCCTCGGCGCAATCGCTGTCTTTGGCGTGTTGCGCCGTCGCGTGGTGCAGCGTATGGTGACGGAGGTGCGCCACCAACTGAAACAGTTGGGAGATTTGGAAGGGCAACTCGCCGCCTCGAGTCAACGTGCGGAACGATTGCTGGAAAGGTTAGAACAGCAGGTGGAAGACGCCAGCGAAAACGCACAGGCTCAAGTGGAGGCGCTGACGCGGGATTTGGAAGTTCAAATCGACGAAATCCATCAAGTGGAGCGGGTTCGCGAGGAATGTTTGCATCAGTTGCAGGCGGCGGTGTTGGAAACTCATCAAATTAAAGATCGCACCATCGCCGAAATTGCCAAGATTACGCCGAAAGTCATTTTAGAATCGATTAAACCGGAATTGCGTCAGAAGGTGCGAGCCGTGACGCAGCGGTTGGAGTCGCTTCAGCAGAAATCCTCTGGGAAGTCGTCGGCGAAGTCGTCGGCGAAGTCATCAGCCGAGGCGACAGCCCAGGCGAAGCCGTCGCCGCAGGGGATCGATCGCGCCTTGCGCCAAGCCCACCAAAGCAAACGCCAGAATCCCGAGACGGCGATCGAACTGTACGAGCGGTTGTTGGAAGCGAAACCCAATTCGATCGAGGGTTGGTTGGGATACGCCGAAGCCTTGGGGAAAGTGCAGCGGATTTCCGATGCCATTGTCGCCATCGAACGCGCGATCGCCTTAGATTCCAGCAACGCCGACGCCTGGTATCGTCGCGGCAACTTGCTCTATCGCTTGCGGCGGTACGCCGACGCCGTGACGAGTTTCGACAACGCCCTCGAACGGCAGATCGATCGCGCCGATGTCTGGTTTGGGCGAGGTAACGCCTTGGGGCGATTGCAGCAACATCCCGAAGCGATCGCCAGTTACGATCGAGCCTTGCAACTCTCTCCCAAAAAATACGAAGCCTGGTACAACCGCGCCAACGCCTTGGGCAAACTGCAACGCTACGACGACGCTTTAAAAAGCTATCAGCGGGCGTTACAGCTTCAACCCAAAAGCCAAGAAATTTGGCATAACTTCGGCGCAATTCTCAGCAAAATACAGCGATACAACGAAGCAATTTCCGCCTATCAAAAAGCCGCCGAACTCGACCCCTCTAAATTTGAATCTTGGTACAATCTCGGAAACGTTCTCGGCAAAGTCGAACGCTACGAAGACGCACTTCACGCCTACGAACAAGCAACAAAAATTAACTCAAATCGCTACGAAGTATGGTATAATCGTGGCGCAATTTTAGTCAAGTTGCAATGGTATAAAGCGGCAGTAACATCTTACGAAAGAGTCACGCAGCTTCAACCATCAAATGCCGAAGCTTGGTACAATCGAGGCGTTTTACTCGAAAAATTGCAACATTACGATGGCGCGTTAGAATCCTACGACACCGCCATTGAAATTCAACCCAACTATTACGAAGCTTGGTATGGAAGCGGTAGCGCCTTAGAGAAATTACAGCGTTACGAAGAGGCGCTGACAGCTTACGAACGAGCGATTAAACTCAAACCAGAACAATACGAAGCTTGGTACAGTCGCGGACAGCTCTTATCGGTGTTAAACCAACATCAAGAAGCAATGGCGAGTTTGGGAAAAGCTTTTCAAATTCAGCATAGCTTGCTCCATCCAAGCGCCATGTAACCTCAATCTCAGACCATTTGACAATGTTTTATCAGTTCCTCTCTGATATAAAAAATTTGAGATAATATCCCCATAATCTTGGAGATTTCGGGGATATAGAGGCAACCCATTCCGCATAAATTCTGTAAATTTATGGAATTTGGAAAGATTCAGAAAATTGCGGAGGTTGAGTTGATTGAAGGAACTCAACGAGAGGCGATAACGCTTACTGCTGTTGGGTTCCACTCCGTTCCACCCAACCTACAATTTATCAACCTACAATTTATAAGGTTTTTATGAATTTGGTTTTGTAATATCAAAAAACAGATAAAAAAGCAAGGGGCTAGAGATATAAATACAAAACTGTCCCGAAGGTCGATCGGCGATCGAGCAGCGTTCTGGAAACTGCAACGCGATCGACCCCAAAAATCCTGCCCAAAAAATCAAAACTTTAATCAAAACTTTCCGGAACCCCGTCACCCCCCCCCGAAAAGCAATGACAGGAAACTCTGTCCGTATCGTACCAAGATTGTCGGGAACAATTGCGAGGTTCTAGAAGTCAAAAATATTGAAACTGCCCATCGAAAGCAAACGCTACCTTCCTGCATTTTAACGAGCTTTTTACTCGTCCTGCCTCGGTTTTAATTCCTCAGCTTCGGGAAAGCAAAAGTGCTACGCACCACTTCCCCGAACCATGCCAAGATGCCAAAACGCAGGATGAATTTCCACGGGTGTTTCTACCAGAAACAATGCCTAAACCTGTGGAGGAACCATGGCAAACATTACAGGAACCCTCGTTCCAGATCTAATTATTCCGGGCGGAAACATCCAAGGAGAACTTTTACCCGACCTATCGGGAGACGACATCATCGACTCCCGTGACGGAGACGACGCCGTTGCCGCCGATGCCGGAAACGACAGCGTCGTAGGCGGACTCGGAGACGACCAACTCTTCGGGAACGCCGGTGACGACACCCTGTGCGGCGAAGCGGGAGACGATTCCCTCTACGGCGGAAAAGACAACGATTTAGTCGGCGGAGACGACGGTAACGACCTCGTCTTCGCCGACCTCGGCAACGATACCGGTTACGGCGGCGCCGGGGACGACGTGATGACCGGAAACAAAGGCAACGATGCCTTGTACGGCGGAGATGGCAACGATAGCATCTTCGGCGGACAAGAAAACGACAGCATCTTCGGAGACGCTGGCGACGACCTAATTCTCGGCGACCTCGGTGCCGACGTAGTCGAAGGTGGCGCCGGAAACGATATGTTCGTCCTCGGACGGCGCGACGCCAGCTTGACAACAGGCGGCGCAACCGTTGACGATGCCGACCTCATCAAAGACTTCACCAAAGGCGAAGACAAATTTATGTTGAACGGTCTGCAATTTACAGACCTCAACATTCAAGTAGACGCCGACGGCAACTCGGTCGTTCAAGACAGCCAAACCAGCCAGTTCCTCGCCAAAGTCGAAGGCGTCTCCGACCTGGACGTGACGGACTTCACCAGTGCCGCATCTGCCGACCCCGGACCACAAGGAGCCTTGCAGTTCAGTGCGGCAGCCTACACGGGAGTTGAAGGAACTGACGCAGCAAACCCTGGAAAGGCGCTGATTACCGTGACGCGCACCGACGGTTCTCAAGACCCTATTTCCGTAGGCTACAAAGTCACGCCGGGGGTAACAAACCCCGCACTGGCAGGCGGTATCGACTTCTTCGAGACGACAGACGGGTTGTTGACCTTCGCCGCTGGCGAAACCGAAAAAACCTTTGAAGTCCTGCTTCCGGCAGACCCCGGTACGACCAATATCGCCGACGACGGGAAAACCGTGTCTCTGTCGCTGTTCGACCCCACCAACGGCGCGGTTCTCGGCAGCCAATCGGCAGCGGTTCTTACCATCGGCGATTCCGGTGGAAGCGGTGGTGCCGTAGGTGGTGCTGAGTACGAATTCGTTCTCGATTCCGTTGCGGGCGCTTCCACCAACGTTTACGGAGTGGCTGAATCAGATGGCGGTACAGCCTTGGGTACCTTCACCACGCCAATTACCATCAAACGTAGTATTTCGGTGGGCGAAGATACCATCAACTTCAATGCGTTCGACGCAACTGCGACGAGTCCGGACGACTTCACCCGTATTGACGGACAGACGGTGACGTTCGCAGATGGACAACAGTACGCCACGGTGGATGTAGTCATTAACAACGATGGTACGGCAGTGACCGAACCCGAAATTGAGAACGCCAGCTTGACGTTGCAAAACGGCTCGGGTCAGGTTCTCGATTCTGCCAACTTGCTCATCAACAACCAAGCGGCGGCTGCTACGGGTGTAGGGTTCTCGTTTGGAACGGATGCGTACAGCCTTGGTGGAACGGACGCTGCAGCTACAGGTGGAGGAACCGGTGACGGTCCCAACGGCGAATTTATCGAGTTGACAGTCTTCCGTTCTAACGTTTCGACGGCTGAAACAGTTGACTATAGTGTGATTGCCTCCACTACGGGTTCTGCGGCAATAGCCGACCCTGATGGTGCTGCTCCTGTTGCTGGTTCGGGCGAGTATGATTTCGTTCCTGTTAGCGGTCAATTGAGCTTCGGTATCGGAGAACTGACTCAAACGATTCAAGTTCCGACATTCTTTGATGGTACAGCTGGTGAATTTATTACCGCCGAGCTGTCGGGTAATGGATTGGGTCTGTATCCAACTGCTAACGTGGACATTCTCTAATCTGCATCGTCTTTCAAGACGAAACTTGTCTCGTACACTTGCTAAAAAGCACCCCCCTCTCGGGGTGTTTTTTATCCCAGCTTGACAGATCCCCGGCATCTTCGAGATGCCGGGGATCTTGGGTGGTCGCACCATCGCCGCCTCAAAACCGTACCTGAAACCGCCAAGATGACGGATAATTCAGACCTGTGCAACACTAAACTAAGGACGATCGAACGATGGTGTTATGGCGAAGGTTTACACGACCGAGGAACTGATCGAGATTCTGGACTCGGAACACCAAGCCTGTCTGCGGGGGGAACGGTTGAATCTGTCGGCGACACCGTATATCGGCAATACCGCCGTCGATCGCTGGCTAAATCCCGACGCGATGCAGCGGTTTGCGGCGTATCAGGATTTCAAATCCGCCGTCCATCGCTACCAACAGGAACACGACGTATCCGGCATTGTCTGGCGCAGCTTGACTCTTCACGGGGAGACGCTACACTATCCCCAAGTCCACGATCGCCTCATCGCCCTCGATCGCGATTTAGACAGCTTGCGCCGCGCCAAACCAGAAACGATCGCCTTCTGGGAGCGATCGACCGCCTCAATGGACTTATACCTCAGCGTCAACCAAGGCAAAGATTACCAGCGCATCTCTCCAGAAGACGTTCGCCAAATCGATCGCCGCACAGAATGGGCGAACCTCTGGAAATGGGAAAACGACAGCTTTCTCGAAGTCGTCTTACAACTGGGGTGGGGACAAGGCCACGAAGCCGCCTACCGCCGGGGATCGCTCGTTTCGGGCAGCGAATACATCCACGGGGTTCGATCGGGCCATCTCCCCATCGGATAAAGGCAAAATTCCGCCAAATCGTAGGGCACTGGTCGTGTAAAGTGGGAGATATAATCTCCTCGAAAATTACCCATGAA
>NZ_JBNGCO010000166.1:0-7022 GCF_049974805.1 Baaleninema sp. | reverse complement strand
TCGATCTTGAGTTTCACTTCTATGAATTGCCACAATTGACTTAGGATTGCTATAGATTCTCTTGGATTCGGTATATTTGTATTTTTTGAAATATTAAAATTGAGGTATTTTGTTTGTTTTTATATGTTTTAATCGAAAATTTATAGATTTTATAAATTCATAAAAAACGATATTATTTGGTATTTTTATGTTATAATAATAGTTCTTTTAGATTCTCTTTTTTTCTATATTTAGAGTAGCGAAAAAAACGATGAAACGAATTCTAGAACCCGAAGTCATGGATACCTGGGAAGAATCCGTCGCTTACGACGCGATGGATTTTACCGAAGTCAATACGGCCTTTGTCGAAGAGGCGATCGCCATCGGTCCCGAATCCGGACTCGTTCTCGATTTAGGAACAGGAACCGCGAGAATTCCGATATTGATGGCGCAGCGAAACCCCCAGTGGAAAATTGTCGGTATCGACTTATCCAAGAATATGTTGAAACTGGGTCAGCAGCACGTCAAAAATGCTGGATTGAGCGATCGAATCCGCTTAGAATACGTCGATGCCAAACAACTGCCTTACGACGAGAACAGCTTCGATTTCGTCGTCTCCAACAGCATCGTTCACCACCTCAGCGACCCCGTTCCCAGCTTTCGAGAAATCGCCCGAGTTCTCAAACCCAACGGCGGACTGTTTGTGCGAGATTTATATCGTCCCGAAGACGAAGCCACAGTCGATCGCCTCGTAGCGGGTATCGGTTCGGACTACGACGCGCATCAAACCCAACTGTTTCGGGATTCCCTCTGCGCGGCGTTTACCGTCGAAGAAGTCATCGAATTATTGAAAAAAGCGGGATTGAACGAGGTTTCCGTTAAAATGACCTCCGATCGCCATTGGACTGCCCAGCGAGCCGGGTGCAACGGACGTTAACAAAATGAGATGATGGGAAAATCGAACAGTTTGACGGTTCGATCGCAGCCATTCACGAATCGTCCTGAATCCGAGTAGAACACACGAAAGCCAACTGTTATGAGACCGGGAACCCCCCCCCAGAACACTGAAGATCGCAAATGGCGAGAGCAACTCGATCGCTTCGTCAAAGCCAACACGATCGAAATCGCCGCCTTAGCCTGGGATTTGCACCAACGCAACCCCGACAGTCACGAATATTTAGGCATCGACATCGCCCCGAAACCCCATTTCATCACCTGCACTCGGGAGGCTTTAGCAACCCTCAACCAAAAAGTCGATAACCGCCTGCGGGAGATGATGGGAGTCGTGGACAATCACAATCCCGAAATCGAAGTGCTTCTCATCGCCATTGGAAACGGCCAAATTCAAGCGGTGCAATACCAACCGCAGCCGACGCCGCCGGAATGTTTCGAGGAGACGGACGCCGACATCGATACCTTAATCGATCGACTCGAACAGCGGATGGGAGCGCAAATCGAACCGTGAATTTAGAGTGGCGAGGGAGAATTTCAGCAAATCGTCCGTAACCCGATCTC
This sequence comes from Baaleninema sp., assembly GCF_049974805.1. NCBI lineage: Bacteria > Bacillati > Cyanobacteriota > Cyanophyceae > Oscillatoriales > Oscillatoriaceae > Baaleninema > Baaleninema sp. Next base: position 5,528 of record NZ_JBNGCO010000166.1, on the reverse strand, counting down.
TCCTTGAGGTATAACATTGAATGTCTCAGGGCGGGGATCGAGTGGCGATCGCTCTCCACGAGAATCGATCGATACTGACGTCCCGTCGCGCCTTTCAGCGTTCGTTTCCTCTTTTGAAGTCAAGTCACGTATGTTCTCACTGCACAAGTCTCTATCCATCGCGGCTGTCGTTCTCATCGCCAGTGCAGCCGAACTCGGCGTTCCGGCTTACGGTCGTCCCCTTCTCGAGACCGAGGGAAACCTCGCGAAAGTGGATTTCCCACTGGTGGCGTCCAAACAAGCCGATACCCAACAAGCCGAGAACGCCGAATCCTCCGAAGACGTGAACCAACTGCTTTCAGAAGGTCGCGATCTCGTGGAAACGGGAGAGTTCGGCGAAGCCTTAGCCCGCTATCGCCAAGCGGCGAATTTAGACGAGGAGAACCCTCGGATTTTTTCCGCCATCGGCTACTTAGAAGCCCAACAGGGGAATTTCGAGGCGGCGGCGGAAGCTTACCGACAAGCCCTCGACTTAGAACCGAACGTGGCTGAATTCCACTACGCTTTGGCTTATGCCTTAGCCAGTGCGGGAAACGACGCCGAAGCCGAGGCGGAATACGAAATCGCCGCCGAACTCAACGATCGCAACGCCAATGCGTTTTTCGGACTCGGGGTCGTGCGGTATCGTCAAGGGAACTACGAAGGGGCTTTAGAAGCATACCGCCAAGCGGCCGCCCTCACTGACGACAACTGGCGAGTTCACGAATCCATCGGTTCGACCTTGTTAAACCTCGAACAGTACGATGAGGCGATTTCGGCGTTGCAAAAAGCGGCCAACATCGCCCCCAACGAAGGACGCATTCAGGTGAATCTCGGTGTGGCGTTACTGAACACCAATCGCGTCGAGGAAGCGATCGCAGCGTTCGATCGCGCTATCGAACTCGAACCGCGCAACGGCGAACTGCTGTTTGAAGTGGGGCGACTGTTACTCGAACGGGGCGATCGCGATCGCGCCTTCGACCTATACCGACGAGCTTCCGCTCTGTACGACGAACGAGCTGACATCCATCTCGAACTCGGAAAACTCTATCTCGAACGAGACGACGGACTCAACGCCATTATCGCCTTCCGTCAAGCCGTGGAAGTAGACGAAGACTTAGCCGAAGCACACCAGCTTCTCGGTTTGACCCTACAAGATCGAGGACGCACCGACGAAGCGATCGCCGAGTTGGAAACGGCTTTGCAACTGTACGAAGAGCAGGGAAACAGCGACTTAGCTGAAGAGGTGCGAGAGCAACTCGACGAATTGCGCTAAGTTTCGAGAAGTTTCGGCTCGAAGTCTCACCGAACTCGAGCAACGTCTCGACAATTGGCTCGAACAGAAACCCGGTATCGTGGTGGCGATACCGGGTTTTTCGCAATGGCAAAACTACCGGGTTTCTCCAACTCCCCTCGCCAGCTTCGACATAATTCTTCACGGGGGTTTCGGGAACAACCGAAGCCGATCGAAATTCTCTAAAGTAGAGAGGTAACAAGTGCAAAATCGACCCAACCGAAACGGTAGAGTGTGTGGTGCGGGCTAAAAACTTTGCTGAAGTCAAATCCGTTTGGCATGGCTGCCTCACGCATCTCTTTCACGTTTTGCCATCGTTTCACCCCCAAAGTTCCCATGCTTCAGTCTTCCCCATCTGCCCGCCGTCCCCTTATAGTGGTTATCGATGCAGGGGTTTCTGAGATCGATCGACTCCTCAACGGTCTAGTTCCCCAAGCCGAGGCGGTGGTCTTACCGCGCGATCGCGACGGAATCGCCTATATCGAAGAGGTTTTAGCAAAACGTCCCCAGGTTACCCAACTGCACGTTGTCTCTCACGGCAAACCGGGCTGTCTGTTCCTGGGGAACGCCCAACTCAATCTCGACAGCTTCTCGAAATATCGCGATCGTCTCAGACGGTGGGGCGAAACCGACGACGGACGAAGACGCCCTGATTTTTCTATTTCCCTCTACGGTTGCCAAGTGGCGGCTGGAGATGCAGGAGCGGAATTCGTCGAAACCCTCCATCGCCTCACACTCGCTGACATCGCCGCTTCTACCAGCCTCACCGGATGCAGTGCGATCGGCGGGAATTGGGAACTTGAGGTGCGGACTTCAGGCCGTCGCGATCGATCGATCGTCTTTGACAGACAAACTCGAGAAAAGTATTCTCATGTCTTCGGTCCGCCTGCCTTTTCGGGGACGATTAGCGATGTCACGGTAGATGAAGATGCTTCTAATACCAACATCGATCTGACGGCATTTTTCAACGATCTCGATCAAGCGGCAGATACGCTGATATATGCTGTTCAGAATGATAATTCTTCGCTCGTTAGCACGTCTGTCAGCGGAGGTCAGTTAACTTTAGATTACGCAGCCGATGCTTCGGGTACGGCAAATCTGAAGGTTCGAGCTTTGGATAACGATTTCAACAGTGATGATAGCAATACCTTTACCGTTATCGTTAATCCAGTCAACGATCGACCCGAGGCTAACGACGTAACGGAAACCACCGATGAAGATACGACGATAAACGGTTCCCTGGCCTCAGCCGTCTCCGATATCGACGATCTCAGCAGCGTACTCACCTTTGAAGTCGAAACAGACTTGGAAACCAGCAAAGGCGCTAAAGTCACCATCGACTCCAACGGGAACTACAGCTACGATCCGACGAACGCCGAAGAACTGCAAGCCCTAGCCTCCGGTCAAAGCACCACCGACAGCTTTAGCTACACCGTCAAAGATGACGACGACGCCTCCGCCACCGGAACCGTTACCATCACCGTTACGGGACAAAACGACAGTCTCAACGCCCTCGACGACCAAGCTGAAGCCTTGTTTGGTCAATCTGTCTCTATCGACGTTTTGGCTAACGACATCGACCCAGACGGCGACGATTTCATCCTCTTCTCTTTTGACAGCAGTTCCGCTAACGGCGGAAGCATCAGCCGAGACGGAGACCAGCTCGTTTACAGCGCCCCGCCGAATTTCCTCGGCGACGATACTTTTACTTACCGAATCACCGACGCCGCTAGTAGCGATACCGCCACCGTCACCGTCACCGTCAATACGCCCCCCATCGCCGAAGACGACATAGCCTTTACCGAAGGCGAGGGACAGTCTGTCGTGGTCGATGTCCTCGCCAACGACAGTGAACCGGACGCTAATGCTGACCTCGGTGAGGAAGAAGACCCGGTTGAAGACCCCGAAGAAGAACCGGAACCCAGCGATTTTATTCGTATTGAAAGTGTTGAGGGAACGGCGAAAAACGGCGGCAGCGCCAGCATCGTGACCAACAATACTGCGGATCCCAGTGATGATAAGATTCGCTACACGCCGCCGGAAGGATACAACGGACCCGATCGCTTCGAGTACACTATCGAAGACAAGTTCGGCGGAACTGCTACGGCTACGGTGGTCATCAACCCGGCTGATGCTATCGATGACGACCCCCGCACGAAAACTAACCGTGCTATCGATATCGATGTGCTGGATAACGATCGACTCTTCGGTCCGGTGTCGATCGTCGGTTTCGATAGTAAGGGCATTAACGGCGGTTCGATCGAACTAGAGGGCGATCTTCTGGTATTCACGCCAGCGGACGACTTTCAAGGCTTCGACCTGTTCGAGTACACTATCGAAGATTCTGACGGAAACCGAGACACCGCCAGTGTTCGCGTTCTGGTGGCTGATGAGGTGGAACTTCCGCAACCGGAAAACCCCATCGACCCCAACCCCTACGGAAATCGGGACAGCGTCACGGTGATTCCGCCAATTCAACCGCCGAGTCCCAATGTCACTCTGGATACTCGCGAGGGGGAAAACGAAACGGGGGAAAATGTGGTGTTTGGTGATGAGTTTCCCAATACGCTGCAAGGGAAACCTGCTAATGACATTATGTCCGGTTTGGCTGGAGACGATAACCTCTACGGTGCAGAGGGCGACGATCAGTTATTCGGCAATTCTGGCAACGACTTCCTGAAAGGGGAAATCGGCAACGATTTGATGTTTGCTGGGGCGGGAAACGATTTTCTCGATGGGGGCGATGGAGACGACGCGATGGCGGGAGAGTTGGGGGACGATATTTTACAAGGAGGTATTGGCAACGATTTGATGTTCGGTAACGGTGGGTTCGATCGTATGGACGGCGGGGAAGGGGCTGATACTATCCTCGGCGGTAAGGAAAACGATGTTCTGACGGGGAATTTCGGCGATGATGTGATGGCGGGAGAGGTGGGTATCGATACTGTTCAGGGAGGCGACGGCAACGATTTAATTTTTGGCAATCAAGGTAATGATATCCTCGATGGTTCCCGAGGTGATGATTCCCTTTTGGGCGGTCAAGACGATGATATTCTTTTTGGGGCGGACGGCGACGACTGGCTCAAGGGCGATCTTGGTAATGATGTTCTTGTGGGGGGCGACGACAACGATCGATTTGTTATTGTCAACGACGGATCGATCGATACGATTGGCGATTTTACGTCTGGGGAAGACAAAATCGATCTCTCTCTCGGGGACTTTCAAGCGGAAGATATTGTGTTACAACCAAGCGGCAACGATACTCTCGTCAAACTCGTCAATACGGATACGGTACTGGCGATCGTGCAGAACATATCCTTCGAGCAATTGGGAAGCGACGATTTTTCCTTTTAGGTCGCGAGGGGTTGGCCTCTCTAACCCTTCGCCAAACACCAGTGGTACAGTAACAACGAATTCGGGGACATCGCCACCGGGAGCAGATTCAATTGAGGTTTGTTGCTTGGAGAGAGCATCGGCGCCTGTTTGTCAGAGACGCTTCTCGGTGGGGAGTTCTATGAGTTTTGTTGTTATGTTTTTGTTGAACGCGATGCTCGATGCCTAGGTTGCGCGATACGGTTCGAACTCTACGGTCTGCTATTACTCGATACATCCCGATACGGGCGATGTTTAATTCGTCCTCCTGTCCGTTCGACCCCAAGGTGATAGTGGTTCATTTCGTTGTTGTTCTGTCGGTCGGTATGGGACAAGCTTCGGGGATGTTTGAGGTAAGCGAACTGTCTGCTTTCGATGGTGCGGTGCGGCGGCGAAGCCATTTTTCTGAACCCTGGCGAGTGACGGTAGTGGCTGTGACGGAAGCGGATTTTACGGAATATCAGTGGCCGCTCTCTGACGCTCTTCTGGCTCGGGCGATCGATCGCTTGCAGCTTCACAGTCCCCGCGCCATCGGCTTAGATCTCTATCGCAATGTTGCTGTTGGAGACGGCGCCGATGCTCTCACGGAAGAGCTGGAGGCGGACAATCTGGTTGTGATTCGCAGTGTCTCGGCTATTGAGAACGGCGGGACGCCCGCTCCGGAATCGGTGCCGCTCGATCGCGTCGGGTTTAATGATGTGCCGATCGATCGTGATGGGGTCGTCCGCCGTCAACTCTTATTCGCTACGGATGCGAACGGGGAGTTGTTGTTTTCTCTGGCTGCGCGTTTATTAAACTAAGCCGGGCAGTCGCCCACCTGACTCGTCTTCAAAACCGTGCGTGA
>NZ_JBNGCO010000165.1:0-7124 GCF_049974805.1 Baaleninema sp. | reverse complement strand
TACCTGAAGCTGGAGGCATGAAGCCCCCGTGCTTCAGCCGGGGGTGCTGACGGTATTACTGTAGCGGAAAAATCACTAAAAAAAAAGCCATCTATACAATTTTTTATTGTTTTTGTAAAAATACGGGTGCAGTTAGAATAACCCTATATTCTTCTCTCGCCAAAAAATTCGTGATTTTACGGGAATTGCTTGAAATTGTTACATTGCGTTACACTTGCTTTGCAAAGCGTTACACTGTATTTCCAAAAACTTTTTAAAGAGGATCGATCGACCTCTTGCACCGTCTCCGATCTATTTCGACAAACTCAACTCACCTCACCCCAGTCCCTTCGAGATACTGGGGTGCTTGAGAGGTAACGGTTAACCGCGTTTCGGAGCCGATATCAACGGGAATTCAAGTGTTTGAGGATTCGGAACTGCCAGGATTCGAGTTTCAACGGAGCCAGTTGAGAACGATCGACCTTTCTCACCACCCGATCCTGTTTCAGCTGCGGTGCCAGGTTGAGACGGGGCGATCGCTCCAAGGAAAATACCCCCGAATCCATAGCCGCACAGCCGACTAACACCAAAGCCAACAGTACGCGGTGGAGAGTGCGCGGTGGGGTGTCGGGAAGTAACGGCTGCTGTGTCATGGCATTTTCGTCCTTGAGGGGAAATCGCAACGAAAACGTGAGTTTTGCCCGTCTTTCAATGGCGATCGAGGGCAGATAGGCGTTATTGATAACGACTCCATCGAAGGCGGGGAAGTTCCCACGAACGCTCGATCGAACACCAACGGATGTGTTAAGAGATTATATGGATTCGTCTGCTTCGAGTTGTCGCAAAACGCACTGAAACGCACCTAATGGTTAACATCCGTCGCCGTTCTCCCAATCCCGCCGTCCAAGCCGATACCTGTCAGTACCAAGTTCCCGTTCCCGACAGCGAACCCCGTCACATTCTCGAAGAAATTGTTTGGCACAAGGAAACGGAGATCGACAAACTGCGGCTGTATATGCCCCTGACGGAACTGAAAAAACAAGTCGATATCGCCCCAAAACCGCGCGATTTCGTGGCTGCACTGCAAAACGGACCCACGACGCCAGCCTTAATCGCCGAAGTCAAGAAAGCCTCCCCGAGTAAAGGGGTGATTCGGGAAGATTTCGATCCGATCGCCATCGCCGAAAGTTACCAGCGAGGGGGCGCCAGTTGTCTGTCTGTCTTGACCGATCGCAAGTTCTTTCAGGGTAGTTTCGACTATTTGCGAGACGTGCGCCAAGCGGTAGACTTGCCCGTTCTCTGTAAAGATTTCATTATTTATCCCTATCAACTGTACCTGGCGCGGGCGCGAGGTGCTGATGCGGTGTTGCTCATCGCGGCGGTGTTGAGCGATCGCGACTTGCAGTATTTCTTGAAAATCACCAAAATTCTCGGGTTGGCGGCGTTGGTGGAAGTCCACACCCTCGAGGAACTCGATCGCGTGTTGAAACTCGACGGCGTGCGACTGGTGGGCATTAACAATCGCAATTTAGAAGACTTTACCGTGAGTCTCGATACCACGTGCGACATTTTGGCGGCGCGAAAATCCCAACTCGAGGAAAACGGGATTCTCGTCGTCAGCGAATCGGGATTGTTCGAGAAAGGCGATCTCGATCGCGTGTCCGAGGCGGGGGCGAAAGCGGTTCTCATCGGCGAATCTCTCATGCGTCAAAACGACCCCGGAGCGGCGATCGAACGCTTGTTTTCCGGGTCTTAACGGGTCAAGGGGTCTCGCGAGGTCTCCGGCCTCTCAAACAGGCGGAGAATCTCGGATTTGGGCAAAGAATCCCATCCAACTGGCGAAATCGATCGCGAAACTCGAGATCGATCGCCACCGCCATTGTCAAACTTTCATAACCCTTTACGCGAACCGTAAATCTTCGGATTCAGATTCGGCGAAAAGCTCTATCTTTTTACCATTGGATTGACCTCGAGGGGGGCGTCTTTGCCATGCCGTAAAATTCCCACCATCTCCCCTCAAAAATTCGCCGATCGAATGATAAAATCAATACGTTCCGCCGTCGAAGAGACGGTGAAACACCTTCCTGCAAACTCAAGCCGGCCAGGGCGTTGACCGTTCCCGTCAACCTTGATCGCCGCTTAGCCGAGGTAGCAGGATTGGCAAGCTACGATTCCGATTGCCAAGCAATAGAATCGTTAGCCGCGTTTGCGTTTAGGAATTTTCCAGGTAGAATCTTTAGATTTGCCGGGAGAGGATTTTAAGAGGTTTATCCGTTTTCATGGAGCCGATACCCCTTCCTTCTCATATCCACTACGAGCTGTTGCTGCAACTGTTAGAACGCCAAACCGTGTTTTCGGTCCCCTCGAACTCTGCCGAACGCCAGCAGATCGACCAACTGATTATCACCTTGCGAAAAGCACTTGCCCAGCAAAAACGCTTGGAAGAAACCTGTCAGCTCAAAAACTTACCCATCGATTATCGATGGTCTCTCAACCAATCGATTCGATCGAACTCCATCACGGATAACGCCCCTTTCCCGCGCAACATCCAAGACGATCGCCCCTCGAGTTAACGGGACAGCGGGAGAAGGGGAAACGACCGGAAGATGAGACGATCGGACGACCCGATGATGCGAACTTTCATCATCTCCCGATATCCCGATCTCAACATCTCTCAATTAGACGACTGAAAGGTTCATGGACGACAAGTTAATGTTAATGATTCCGGGTCCGACCCCGGTTCCCGAAACCGCCTTGCGGCAACTCGGACGCCATCCCATCGGCCACCGCAGCGGTGACTTTTCCAAAATCATGGCGGAAGTCACCGAAAATCTCAAATGGCTCCATCAAACCCAAAACGACGTATTGGTATTAGCCGCCAGCGGAACGGGGGCGATGGAAGCTGGGATAATTAACTTTCTCAGTTCCGGCGATCGCGTGTTGGTTGGCTGTAACGGAAAGTTCGGCGAACGCTGGGCTGAAGTCGCCCAAGCCTACAACCTCAACGTCTCCACCATCGAGGCAGAATGGGGCAAACCCCTCGACCCGGAACAGTTCCGCCAAGCTTTAGAAGCGGATACGGACAAGGAAATCAAAGCGGTTATCCTGACCCACAGCGAAACCTCAACCGGGGTTCTCAACGACCTCGAAACCATCAACCGCCACGTGAAAGCCCACGGCGAAGCGTTGATTATTGTGGATGCGGTGACGAGTCTGGGCGCCTACAACGTTCCCATCGACGAATGGGGTTTAGACGTGGTGGCCTCGGGGTCTCAGAAAGGATATATGATTCCGCCGGGGTTGGCCTTCGTCTCCGTCAGCGAGAAAGCCTGGAAAGCCTACGAAACCTCGAACCTACCTCGGTACTACTTCGATCTCGGACCCTATCGCAAGAGTGCGGCGAAAAACACCACGCCCTTTACGCCTCCGGTGAACCTGTTTTTCGCCCTGCAAGCCACGTTGCAGATGATGAAAGCCGAAGGGTTAGAGGCTATTTTCGCCCGTCACGATCGCCACAAACGGGCGACTCGCGAAGCGGTGAAAGCCTTGGGACTCCCGTTGTTTGCTCCTGACGACTGCGCGAGTACGGCGGTGACGGCGGTGGCGCCCGTGTCGGTGGAAGCTGAAAAAGTGCGATCGGCGATGAGAGCGAAATTCGACATCGCTCTCGCTGGCGGACAGAACCACCTCAAGGGTAAAATCTTCCGCATCGGACATTTGGGCTTCGTGAGCGATCGCGATTTGCTCTGTGCGATCGGCGCCTTGGAAGCGACGCTCATCGAGTTAAACGCCGACGTAACGCCAGGAGCGGGTGTCGTGGCCGCCAGTCGCGTCCTCAACGCGGGATGATGGGATGATGGGGTGATGGGATGATGGGGTGATGTGAAATTATCTCCCCTTCTCCCCATCTCTCAATGTCCCCTTCTCGACCTAGGCCGATTCCAGCCAGTCGTAAATGCGATCGAGCTGTTCGAGGGTGACGAAACCGTATTTCCATAAAATCATCGGTAACGGACCGGCGTCTCGATCGCGGCGACGTAACGCAATGGCGATGGAATCGGCGGAGAGATCTAAATCTTCTTCTAAAAATCGGAGAAATTGGGCTTGTGTCGTCGCTCCCATGACGGTATCACCTCGTTCGGACTAAAAATCATTGTGTTATGGCGGTAGAGAATACGATCTCCTCGAGTAGTCACTCAATCAGGTGTCTACTCGAAGGCGGCCGCTTTAACAGCCGTCCTTGAGGGTTTCTCGGTTCGGTGTTGCCTGCGGTTTTGGAAGACACCTGAAGCGTTTCCCGTTTCGATCGCGTCACTCCTCACCTATTCGCGCGATCGACATCGGAAATCGTTCGACCGGGACGCCAACACCCGATAAACCTTCTGTTCGATTTGAGATCGCTTGAAGATCTGCACGTTCGGGAAGCAGAGCTTAAGGTCGCGCGTTAGCTTGACAGTATCCGCGCTTCGACGCGATCCCGCTCCCTAGGAACCAACACCGTAGCAGATTTTTCGGCGATCGCATAGATGCAATGTTTACATCTTAATAGAGTTTTAATAATTTTCGTAACGTAAATTTAAGAAAGGCTCCTTTATCTTGACAAAACAAGAATTTAATGATAATAAATTGGATTTTTTTTAAGAGGCCGCGTCTAATAGTTCGATGTCTACGGTATCGCCGACGGAGACGCCTAACTCCGCCGCTCGTCCGCCGCGCAACTCAATGACGTAATCCACGAGAACCCCCTCGCCGGGGCTGTAGGTGGGACAGCGCAGCTGACGACAGGGGGGAACGTTTTCCGCCAGTCCCACCACCTGGCCGTCGTAGACGAAGACCATATCCAAGGAGATACGGACGTTTTTCATCCAAAAATTGACCGCTTCGGGGGGATCGAAGGGGAACAACATGCCACGATCGTCGGGGAGTTCGTCGCGGAACATCAGCCCCAAGGCCTGCTGTTGTGGCGTGCGGGCGACTTCGAGATCGATGGTGCGATCGCCCAACTGCACCCTGGCTTCGATGGGAAGCTGTTGCGATCGAGGGTTGGGGGAGGGGGGAGTTTCTAACGTTTCTGGAGGAGTCTCTGGACTCGTCTCTGAACTCGTCTCTGGACTTGAGAGGGTTTCCGGTTGCGATAACACGGCGCTGTCCTCAGAACAACCAATGACCGCCATAGTACTGAAGGCGACGACCACCAATAGTAAAACGACCTTGTTTCCAGTCATATCAAATCCGATGTCCAAAGTGGGAATTTTTCAGGTTTTCTCGAAACTCTGCCACCCAGTTGTCTCAAATGCGGCAACAGGAAAACATGGGAATGGGTGAATTGAGAACGGCATTTCGCGACAGGCGATCGCTACAGCGTTTCGTATGCTAACACGGCAGTTCGATCGATCTGTGTCCTCGCGAAGGACGATGCTAGGATTGGCGGTGAACCCAGCAGCAACGGGGCGGGAACCTCTGAAACAACAGACTTCCCTTCATCCCGACGAGTTCCAGCATCGATCGCGAACTCTCTGTTCAGTATCTCTTGTATTCGTTCGACCTCGACCCATCACCGTGAGATTCTCCAAACTCTACTCGTTCCTCGCCTTACTCTGTAGCGTTGTCCTGGCTGTCGTTCTTCTGACGCCCCAACCCGCAACCCCCAAAGCTGCCACGGTGCGCATGGCACGATCGACCTGGGAAACCGGATGGTTTCAAGCCGAAATCGTCAAACAACTCATCGAAGAATTAGGTTACGAGGTATCGGGTCCCTATACCAGCGAAACGGAAGACTTTTACCAAGCCGCCGCCCGAGGTGAGGTGGATTTATGGGCGAACGGCTGGTTTCCCGCCCACAACCTGTTTTTACAACAAGAAGACGTCCGCGATCGCGTCGTCGAAACCGGCTTGAATATCGAAGAGGGCGTCCTCCAAGGCTACATTATCGATTTACCCACCGCCGAACGCCTCGACATCGACAATCTCGAAGACTTAAAAGATCCCGAAATTGCCCAAGTTTTCGATCGCAACGGAAACGGTAAAGCCGATCTCATCGGCTGCGATGAAGGCTGGTCTTGTCGAGACATTATCGACCATCACCTCGAAGTCTACGGCTTGCGAGAAACCGTCGAACAAGTCTCGGGAAACTACGTCCCCCTCATGCAAGAGACGATCGATCGATACCGCCAGGGGGAACCCGTTCTCTTTTTCGGTTGGATGCCCCACTGGAGTCTCGGAACCCTCGTTCCCGGTCAAGACACGCGCTGGCTGGAAGTACCGTTTTTCAGCCTTCCCGACAACCTGGCCGAAATCGCCTCCGACGTCACCACCCTCGATAACACAGTCGGATGCCAAGGCACGCCCTGTCTGTTAGGATTTCCCCACCATACCATTCGCGCCGTCGCCAACCGCGAGTTTTTAGAAGCCAATCCCGCCGTCGAACTTCTGTTGGCGGCAATCGAGATTCCCCTCGAAGATATCATTGCCCAAAACGTCAAACTGGCCAACGGCGAAGACGAACTCAGCGACATCGTCGGCCACGCCCGGGACTGGATTGCAGCCCGCCGCGATCGCGTCGATCGCTGGTTAGAACTGGCCTCCGTCCGGGCGTTCGAGGGCGACGGCCCACCTGAGACCGACCCGAACCCCGAGACCCCCTCCACCGACACCCAAACCTTACGAGTTCTCACGAAACCCCTCACCCCCATGGTCATTTACCAAGACCAGCGATACAACGGATTTTGTATCGAACTGTGGGATAAAATCGCTGGCGAACTCGATCTGACCTATCGTCTCGAAGGCGTCGGAACCCTGGCCAAACTCCTCGACGACGTAGCCCGAGGCACCACCGATCTAGCTGTAGGAGGCATTAGCATTACCGCCGATCGAGAAAAAAGCCTCGACTTTTCCTATCCCTTTTTCGAGTCGGGATTGCAAATTATGGTCTTATCCCGAGGAAACAACCTGTTCGAGAGGCTGGTTTCCACCCTCGAGATCCTGTTCCTCTCGCCCCCTCTCTATTACGGTATCGGCGTGTTCGTTGTGACGTTGCTGGTGGTGGCACATATTATTTGGTGGGTGGAACGCCATCACAACCCCGAGTTTCCCGGTACGGGTCACTTAAGGTGGCAAGTCTCGAAAGCTTCTTAGAGAAAGCATTT
>NZ_JBNGCO010000164.1:0-7138 GCF_049974805.1 Baaleninema sp. | reverse complement strand
GGGATTCAGCACTGCCGCCGTTTCGCTTCTTTTTGAAGTTCGGGTACTTAGCCCGTCCCGCCCAGAAATTAGCAAACGCTTTTTGGAGGTGTCTCAAACCTTGCTGCAAGGGGACGCAGCTAACTTCGTTCAAGAAGCTAAGCTCATCCTCTTTTTTCCACTCAGTCAGCAACGCCGACGTTTCTTTATACCCAATCCGTTCTTGCCTTTCATACCAGCCTTCAGTCCTTGCGGCCAAAGCACGGTTGTAGACAAGGCGGGTACAGCCCAGCGTCCGCCGCAACAGGTCTTCCTGTTCGGCAGTTGGGTAGAAACGATATCGGAATGCTTTTTGCGTCATGCTCACATTGTAGCATCTATTGTGTAAAGCCGCCCTGAAAGGGCGGGGTTTCAGACCCAGGAGTTTTGATAACGCAGCTTTATGATAACGCAGCCTCGGCAGGAAGCAACGGGCGATCGATCGCCCTTCCCGAACCTCCACGAAAATCGATACAATACTTAACAAACCTTCTCAGAAAACAGTGCCTCGCTGCTGAAAATCGTCGAACGAGCGTTTAACACTTCAATGGCTATGCAAACAACAACACCGACTCGGGAACTCGATACCGTCCCCGGACAGTTTTGGACCTGGCGGGACAACAAGATCTATTACGTCAAAACCGGATGCAAACATCCCAACCGTCCGCCGTTGCTGTTGGTTCACGGTTTTGGGGCGTCAACGGATCACTGGCGGAAAAATCTTGTCGGATTGCAAGAAGACTTCGAGGTGTGGGCGATCGACCTGCTGGGATTCGGTCGATCGGCCAAACCCACACTTCCTTACAGCGGTCAGTTGTGGCGCGACCAACTCCACGACTTCATCAGCGAAGTTATCGGCGAACCCGTCGTATTGGCGGGAAATTCCCTCGGCGGGTACGTTTCCCTCTGCGTCGCCGCCCAAAAACCCCAATCGGCCAAAGGTTTGGTTCTTCTCAACAGTGCGGGGCCTTTCAGCGACAGTCAACCTCGCCAACCCAGCGTCATGAATCGTCTCGTGCGGTGGTTTGCGCTGCAAGATTGGGTAGCCTTTCTCATTTTCCAGAATACCCGGCGTCGATCGGTGATTCGCAAGACTTTAGAGCGCGTTTACGTCGATAAAACCGCCGTCACCGATCGCCTCGTCGAAGAAATTTACCGTCCGTCGTGCGATCGCGGTGCGGCGAAAGTCTTCGCATCCGTGTTCAAAACCCCCCGAGGCGCCACCGTCGACGAACTGCTACAGCAACTCGAACGTCCCTTACTGATGCTGTGGGGAGAAGGCGATCCCTGGATCGACGCCCGAGAACGAGGGGCGAAATTTCGCCAATACTACCCCAGTTTGACCGAATATTACCTCAACGCCGGTCACTGCCCCCACGACGAAATCCCCGATCGCGTCAACGAATTAATGGCGTCCTGGGTGGTGCAACAGGTTCGTTGAGCGTATTATCAACTGAAACTCAACGATCGAAACTCAACGATCGAAACTCAACGATCGAAACTCAATAACCGAAACTGATATCGTCAACTGCTAACTCCCCGTCGAAAGCGTAAAACGTGACCCGGTGAATGTTGGGGGCTTTCACGATGAGTTGGTAGTTGGCGGAGGTGGGACTTTGACTGTTGGCTAAATTGGACGAGGGGAGTTCGTCGCGGGCGATGGTTTCCCCGAGGTCGTTGTAGGCTGACATCGCCGTAATGCGGGAACTGGTGACGAATCCCGACACGAACTGAACCGGACAGCTGAATTTCAACTCGAGAAACCCGCTTTGAGGCGCTCCCATTAATAAAATATCGCCGGAATGAATGGGATAGGCGGGATTTGAGGGGCAGACGGCGATCGCGTTGTCAAATCGAATGCCCCATCTGGCGAATTGATCTCGCACCACCTCAAAGCGTTCTAAGCCTTCAAAATCGAGGCGCACGCAGGCGGGAAGCTGGGAAATGTCTGTATGAGACTCAGAACGTTGGCGTTCGACGCGGGCGATCGTGCTGTCTGTGGCAGTAGTGCGATCGACCTCCGGCCATCTCGAAGCCGTCTCGAGACGGTTCCAGGGATAAACGCTTGATTTTAGCATGTTTTCTCTCGATGCAATAAACCCACGCAAATGCTGGCGCGAGACCCTTGACGATCGAAGTCTCGATCTTTTTAAATATCCGATTTATAAGTGAGGGGTGTCACCCCTCATCCAAATTTTATCAGACTTTAAAAGGTCGGTTTGTGTAAAATCGATACCGTTACGTCAGTTTTTGCAACCTTCTATTTTTATTGTATGCCTCCCAAATGGCCTGGAAAACCCGACCCGAAAGACCCAGCGTACCGACGCTTGGGCGATCGCATCAACTTCGCCTTGCACGTAGCAATTTTCGCCGCCTGTAATTCCGGCGCTTGGTTTTTCTATACCCTGTATCGCATCGACGAACCCTGGACGCTGTGGGCGAGTGCGGTGTGGGGGGCGGTGTTGTTCGCCCACGGCGTTTACGTCTTCGGACTGGCAAACTACTCTCAATCCTAAGCCGGTCGGGGGAGAAACCCTGATAAACTATGGGGTGGTTTTATCGAAAACACAGGTTAAGCGAGCTGTGATGGAAGTAGGTCAAAAGGTTAAAGTCCGCCGGATTCGCGATCGCGTCCCGAGCGACATCGTTAGTAAAATCAAACAAAATCCCGTCGGAACGGTCTCTGAGTACAAAATGGTCGATGGCAGTGGTATCGGCGTCGTCGTGACGTTCGATCGCGGCTTTTCTACCTGGTTCTTTGAAGACGAACTCGAACCCGCATAAGCGATTTTTACGGGCAACTGAAGGGGGGTGACGGTACGATCGATGCCGCACCCCCCTTTTTCAGTGATGAGGAGATGAGGAGATGAGGAGATGAGGAGATGAGGGGGATAAATTATCAATTATCAATTCGATCGCGCTATCTTCGGAAATTGTAACGATACAGATTCTTTTTATGGCACAGATTCTCACATTTCTTGGAAAAGGCGGCACCGGACGCACCACCATGGCCATCGCAGCGGCGAAGTATCACGCCAGCTTCGGACGGCGCGTGTTACTGGCCAGTCAGGGATCGGGTCCTGAATTCAGCTTGTTATTGGGGGCGTCGGTGGCCTCGGAACCGACGGAGATCGCACCAAATTTACAAGCGATTCAGTTCTATACTCCCTATATGCTCGAACAGGGGTGGGAACAGGTTAAGAGTTTAGAGGCGAAATATCTGCGAACTCCCTTTTTTAAAGAGGTTTACGGCCAGGAATTGGCGGTTTTGCCGGGAATGGACAGCGCCTTCGCCATTAATGCAGTGCGGGAGTACGATGCGGGTGGGAAATACGATGTGATTGTCTACGACGGGCCGGGCGATCGCGAAACGCTGCGGATGTTGGGTATCGCTGAGATTGCAGGCTGGTATTTGCGCCGCTTCCGTCAGGTTCTCGACGGTTCGGACATCGTGCGGGCGCTCTCGCCCTTCGTGCAACCCGTCAGCAGCGCCGTGTTAAACGTAGATTGGTCGCAAACGGAGTTTACAACGGAGAAATTGGACGATTTACTCGGTCAGGGGAAACGCACGCTCTCCGATCCCCAGCGCATGGCGGCCTATTTGGTGACGACAGCCGATCCCGCAGCCGTTGCGGTGGCGAAATACCGTTGGGGAGAAGCCCAACAAATCGGTTTGACCGTCGGAGGTGTCATCCTCAATCGCAGCAGCCTCAGCGATGCGATCGCCTCTGAGTTTGCGCCCCTGGCGGTGAGTGCGGTTCCCAATAAAACGGGGGACGATTGGCAGCCGATTATCGAGAATTTACCGGATTTCGAGAACGTCGCCAACGCCCCGAAACCGATGGAAATCGACCTCGACGCCCAAACAGTACGGTTGTTTTTGCCGGGATTCGATAAAAAACAGGTCAAACTGATTCAGTCGGGGCCGGAGGTGACAGTCGAAGCCGGGGAACAACGGCACAATATCTTTTTACCCCCGGCGTTGCAGGGTAAGTCTGTGAAAGGGGCGAAGTTTCAGAATCAGTATCTGACGATTTCGTTCTAGGGGAAGTTGAGAAGTTGAGGAGTCTGGGGACGGCGGGGAGAAACTGCGATCGAAGTCGTTGTTTCGATCGAAAACTCTCTATTCTAGAACTAACACCGCAGGTGTACCGTTCCGTCATCGATGCCGCGATCGCTTTCGCCCTATGGCTTTTCCTCCGCCTTCTCCCCAGTACGACCCCTCGCGAGCGTGGCACGCCCTCAGTCTCTCGGAAACTCTCGAAATCCTCGATAGCGATGCCGAACGGGGCTTAACGGACGATCGAGTACAACAACGGTGGCAAACTTTCGGGCGCAACGAAATCCCAGAAACCAGCGGTCGCCGTCCCCTCGTCATTCTGTGGGAACAGTTTACCAACGTCATGCTGTTGATGTTGATGGGCGTGGCGTTAGTCTCGGGACTGTTGGATTTGCGTCAGGGGATATTTCCCCGAGATGCGGTGGCGATTTTTGCCATCGTCCTCTTAAACGCCCTGTTGGGCTTTGTCCAAGAAAGTCGAGCGGAAAAATCCCTAGCTGCCCTCAAACAGCTCTCTGCCCCTCAAGTGCGCGTCCTTCGTAACGGTATCCCCGGCGATATCACCGCCAAAGACCTGGTTCCGGGGGATATCCTTCTCCTCGAGGCGGGATCGTCGGTTTCGGCTGACGCTCGCCTGTTGGACGCCCGGAATTTATCGGTTCGCGAAGCGACGCTGACGGGAGAATCGGAACCGGTCAGCAAGCAAGCGGAACGCCCCTGTCCGGAAGGGGCAGCGTTGGCGGAGCGATCGAACCTAGTGTTTCAAGGGACGGAAATCGCCAGCGGCCGCGGCCGGGCGGTGGTAACGAAAACGGGGACCGCCACGGAACTGGGACAGATCGCCGCCCTGTTGCAATCGATCGAAAGCGAACCGACCCCCCTACAACGGCGCATGGCGGAACTGGCCAACGCGCTGGTTCTCGGTTCCCTGCTGTTGGTGGGAATCGTGGTGAGTCTCGGCGTTTTGCAGGCGGGATGGACTCAGTTTCGGGAACTGCTGGAAGTGTCCTTGAGTATGGCGGTGGCGGTGGTTCCCGAAGGACTCCCCGCTGTGGTGACGGTGACGTTAGCCATCGGAACTCAGCGCATGGTGCGCCACAACGCCCTGATTCGCAAACTGGCGGCGGTGGAAACTTTGGGGTCGGTGACGACGATTTGCTCGGATAAAACCGGAACCCTGACCCAAAACAAGATGGTGGTGCAGTGGGTGGAGACGGGAACGCAAGCTTTGACGGTGACGGGAGAGGGATACGCCCCCGTGGGTCAGTGGCGCGATCGCACCTCCCAGAGGCCCCTCGATCGCCCGTTTCCGCCGGATTTAGAGCGGTTGTTATACGCCTGCGTTCTCTGTAACGACGCCCTGTTACAGCAACGGGGCCAAACCTGGGAGGTTATCGGCGACCCCACAGAAGGGGCGTTGCTGTCCCTGGCGGGGAAAGCCGGGCTGTTTCAAGAGGCGATCGCACCGCAAATCCCCCGGTTGGCGGAAATTCCCTTTTCTCCCGAACGCAAGCGGATGTCTGTCGTCGTCAAAGCGGCCGAATCCGAATCCCTCGACAATTCCCCCGATGTTCCCTATTTACTCCTGATGAAAGGGTCTCCCGAAGTGGTGTTAGAGCGGTGTACCCAGGTGCGACGGGGACACGAGATCTCGCCGCTGAGCGAGGGAGAGCGCCAAACCTGGCTCGATCGCAGCAACCGCACCGCCGCCCGAGGATTTCGGGTGTTGGGCTTCGCCGAACGTCCCCTCGACAGCCTCCCCGACAGCGACGATGAAACCGACGAAAAACAGCTCGTCTGGCTGGGTTGCGTGGGACTGCTCGACGCCCCGCGTCCAGAAGCCAAAGACGCCGTAAATTGCTGTCGGGAGGCGGGAATTCGTCCGGTGATGATTACGGGAGACCACCGCCTGACCGCCCAAGCCATCGCCTACGAATTGGGAATCGCGCAACCGGGCGATCGCGTTCTTTCCGGACAAGACTTAGACCACCTGTCTCCCGAAGCCCTTGAGGAACAGGTCGATCGCGTGAGCGTTTACGCCCGAGTCTCCCCCAAACACAAACTCGACATCGTTCGCGCCCTGCAAAAGCGCGATCGCATCGTCGCCATGACCGGAGACGGCGTAAACGACGCCCCCGCCCTCAAACAAGCCGATATCGGCATTACCATGGGGCTGACGGGGACTGACGTGAGCAAGGAAGCCAGCGATACCATTCTGCTCGACGATAACTTCGCCACCATCGTCCGAGCCACAGAAGAAGGGCGCGTCGTCTACGACAACATTCGCCGCTTTATCAAGTACGTTCTCGGTAGCAACGTCGGAGAAGTATTAACGATTGGCTCGGCGCCCTTGCTGGGTTTAGGGGGCGCTCCCCTCTCTCCCCTACAGATTCTTTGGATGAACCTCGTCACCGACGGACTCCCCGCCCTAGCTTTGGCCGTAGAACCCGCCGAACCCAAGGTGATGAAGCGTCCCCCCCACAGTCCTCGAGAAAGTATTTTCGCCCGAGGCTTGGGGACTTATATCCTCCGCATCGGCGTTGTCTTTGCCGGGTTGACGATTACACTGATGACTTGGGGCTATGACTACGCCAACCGCTTCGGAGAACCCGATCGCTGGAAAACGATGGTGTTTACGACGTTATGTTTAGCGCAGATGGGTCATGCGTTGGCGGCGCGATCGACCACGCAACTGACCCTCGAACTCGATCCGCGATCGAATCCCTATGTTTGGGGCGCCGTTATCCTGACGACGGTGTTACAACTGTTGTTAATTTATATAGCGCCGTTGCGGGACTTTTTTGGAACCTATCCCCTCAGCCCTCTGGAACTGTTAATTTGTATCGGGTTTAGTCTGTTAGTGTTTCTTTGGCTCGAATTGGAAAAACTCTTCTGGCGCTGGCGCTCTCGCCGCCAAACTAATCGTGCAGTATAACGTCAGTCAGACGGGATAGAAGTACGTCGCGTTGGAGTAGCGATCGCCGAGAGACCAACGGCCTCGCATCTTGGCACTGGTCGTGTAAAGTGGGAGATATAATCTCCTCGAAAATTACCCATGAA
>NZ_JBNGCO010000163.1:0-7154 GCF_049974805.1 Baaleninema sp. | reverse complement strand
GGGATTCAGCACTGCCGCCGTTTCGCTTCTTTTTGAAGTTCGGGTACTTAGCCCGACCCGCCCAAAAATTGGCAAACGCTTTTTGGAGGTGTCTCAAACCTTGCTGCAAGGGGACGCAGCTAACTTCGTTCAAGAAGCTAAGCTCATCCTCTTTTTTCCACTCAGTCAGCAACGCCGACGTTTCTTTATACCCAATCCGTTCTTGCCTTTCATACCAGCCTTCAGTCCTTGCGGCCAAAGCACGGTTGTAGACAAGGCGGGTACAGCCCAGCGTCCGCCGCAACAGGTCTTCCTGTTCGGCAGTTGGGTAGAAACGATATCGGAATGCTTTTTGCGTCATGCTCACATTGTAGCATCTATTGTGTAAAGCCGCCCTGAAAGGGCGGGGTTTCAGACCCAGGAGTTTTGATGAGGAGATGACGATGTGAGACGATCGATCCCCATTCAACCCCCTATTTTCTCCCCGAAAAACATTAAGTAAATCTAAATATTTCTAACAATTTTGCAAGCTGGATTACACTTTACCAAGAAATCCGAATAATAGTCGTAACAAAAATTCGCCGATCGCACCGCTCCAACGGCGATCGCGCAAAATTGAGACACAAAACTTGAAATAACTCTAAAGACCGCGAGCGTCCGATGCGATCGCGTTAAACTAAACGTAACGCTAGAACCGAACGCTCAACGATGAAGCTGAAATTTTTCGCCCTGCTGCTGGCCTTAACCCTGCCCTTAACCGCTTGCGGTGGCGGCGATACAGCCAGCGATAGCCCCGACGCCACCACCGGCGAGGCCACCGAAGCCCCGACCGAAGACACCGCCACAGACCCCCCCGACACTGAAGACGGAGCAACCGCTACAGACACCACCGAAACCGCCGACAGCGAAGACAGTGCCAGCGAAACCGCCGAAGGCGACTGGTACACCTACGAATCGGAGAACTATAGCGCTCGCTTCCCCGGAGAACCCACGGAAAACAGCCAAAACGTTCCCGTCGAAGGGGCCGGCGACATCCAACAATCCCTGGTGATTTACGAAGATTCCAACGCGCAACGGGCCTATCTCATCGCCTCCAACATCATGCCGGAAGGGGTGGAATTCGACATCGAGGCCAGCCTCGAAAACATGCAGACGACCACCCAAGCCAACCTCAACGCCACGGTGGAAAGCCAAGAAAGCGTCGAAAGTAACGGACGCCCCGCCCGAGCGATCGTCATGAGCGCTGAAGACGGCTCTCGTTTCCAAGTTCTCCTCATCGCCGACACGGAAAACGCCGCTCTCTATCAAGTGGCAGTCGGCGCCCAAGACGGAAACGTAGACTTCCCCGAAGCGCAACAGTTCTTCGATTCTTTCGAGCTTTCGCAATTGTAACCGATACCCGGCGATCGAAAATTTGGGGTCATCGGAACCGGGCGTATCGAACTCGTCGGTTTCCCTCGGGAAATCGGCAGAACCCCCGTCGTTGAAAGTGTTCTCTAGCTAACGTCGCACTCAAGGAGACGCGCATCGTGAGCGAACCTGTCACGAATCTCGAACAACTTGAAGCTCTCATCTCTCGCGTCAAAAAAGCGCAAGCCGCTTACGCGAACTTCAGCCAAGAACAAGTCGATACCATCTTCAAAAAAGCCGCCCTCGCGGCTAACGCCGCCCGCATTCCCCTGGCGAAACTCGCCGTGGAAGAAACGGGAATGGGCGTCGTGGAAGATAAAGTGATTAAAAATCACTTTGCTTCCGAAATTATTTACAACAAATACAAAGCCGATAAAACCTGCGGCATCATCGAAGAAGACAAATCCTTCGGGATTCAAAAAATCGCCGAACCCGTGGGCATTCTCGCCGGAATTGTCCCCACCACCAACCCCACCTCCACGGCGGTATTCAAGGCTCTCGTCACCCTGAAAACCCGCAACGCGATTATCTTCTCGCCCCACCCCCGCGCCAAAGCTTGCACCATCGAAGCGGCGAAAATTGTCCGAGATGCTGCCGTCGCCGCCGGGGCCCCGGAAGACATCATCGGCTGGATTGACGAACCCACGGTTCCCCTCTCTCAAGCTTTGATGCAGCACCCGGATGTCAAACTCATTTTGGCCACGGGCGGACCGGGAATGGTGAAGGCTGCCTATTCCTCTGGTAATCCCTCTCTGGGGGTGGGGGCGGGGAACACGCCAGCCCTCATCGACTCTAGCGCCCACATTAAAATGGCGGTGTCCTCGATTCTGTTGAGTAAAACCTTCGACAACGGCATGATTTGCGCCAGCGAACAGTCTGTTGTGGTTCTCGATGAGGTTTACGATACGGTCAAACAGGAGTTTATCGATCGAGGCGCCTATTTCCTCAACCCGGAAGAACGGAAACGCCTCGGGAGTCAACTCATCGTCAACGGACGCCTCAACAGCGGTATTGTGGGACAACCCGTTGAGAAAATCGCGGAACTGGCGGACATCCAACTTCCCCACGGAACCCGGGTTCTCATCGGCGAAGTGGACGACATCGGAACTGACGAACCCTTCGCCCACGAAAAACTCTCGCCCATTTTAGCTATGTACCGGGCGCGGGATTTCGATGAAGCGGTGGATAAAGCGGAAGCCCTGGTGGAATTCGGCGGACGGGGACATACTGCGGCTCTCTACGTGAACCCCTCTCAGTTCGATCGCATCAAACTGTTTGAGGATAAAATGCAGACGGCGCGGGTTCTCATCAACACCCCCTCCTCCCAAGGTGCCATCGGCGACCTGTACAACTTCCGCCTCGACCCCTCTCTTACCCTCGGTTGCGGTACTTGGGGCGGAAACTCCATCAGCGAAAACGTTGAACCCCACCACCTCCTCAATATCAAAACCGTCGCCGAACGGCGCGAAAATATGTTGTGGTTCCGGGTTCCGCCGAAAGTTTACTTTAAATACGGGTCGCTTCCGGTGGCGTTGCGGGAACTGGCGGGGAAAGAACGCGCTTTCATCGTTACGGACAAACCCCTGTACGATTTGGGGATGACCGCTTATGTGGAAGATGTTCTCGATGATATCGGCTTGAAATACGATATCTTCTACGATGTCGAACCCGATCCTTCTCTGGAAACGGTCAATCGGGGGTTGGCGTTGATGAACACCTTCAAACCGGATGTCATTATCGCCCTCGGTGGCGGTTCGCCGATGGACGCTGCCAAAATTATGTGGCTGATGTACGAACACCCGGAAATTGAGTTTGAAGGGTTGGCGATGCGGTTTATGGATATCCGCAAACGGGTGTACGAGTTGCCGGAGTTGGGGGAAAAAGCCATGATGGTGGCGGTTCCGACCACTTCGGGAACGGGTTCGGAAGTGACGCCCTTTGCGGTTGTCACCGATCGCAAGAACGATATTAAGTATCCTCTGGCGGACTACGCCTTGACGCCGAATATGGCGATCGTCGATCCTGAGTTGGTGTTGCATATGCCGAAGAGTCTCACGGCGTTCGGCGGTATCGACGCCCTGACGCACGCGATCGAAGCCTATGTTTCGGTGTTAGCCTCGGAATACACCAACGGCTTAGCCCTCGAAGCGATTCGCCTCATTTTCAAATACCTGCCTAGTGCCTATCATAATGGCGCCAACGATCCCAAGGCGCGGGAGAAAATGCACTACGCGGCGACGATGGCGGGGATGGCGTTCGCCAACGGCTTCTTGGGGATTTGCCATTCGATCGCCCACCAACTCGGCGGTACGTTCCACATTCCCCACGGCTTAGCCAACGCGCTGATGATTTCTCACATCATCCGCTACAATGCCACGGACGCGCCGTTCAAGCAAGCGACTTTCCCACAGTATAAGTATCCCAACGCTAAATGGCGCTACGCCCGCATCGCCGACCACTTGCAACTCGGCGGCGAGACGGAAGACGAGAAGGTGATGCTGTTGGTTCAGGCGGTGGAAAATCTCAAGCGAGAGGTGGGGATTCCGGCGGCGATGAAAGACGCTATGCAGCAAGATGAAGCGGAATTTCGCGCCCAACTCGATCGGGTTGCCGATCGCGCCTTTGACGACCAATGTACGGTGTCGAATCCTCGTTATCCGTTAATTGGTGAGTTGAAACAACTGATTCTGGATGCTTATTACGGCGATTTGGATTTGTCTTCCCTCAATGGCTATCGCTTTGAAGGGGTTCCTGACGTTCCCGCCGAACCGGAACCAGTGATGAATTAATTGAGTTTAAATGTTAATTGAAAAGCGGGCAAAATGCCCGCTTTTTTTTATTTGGATTCACCTGGTTCGATCGTTGTGCGACCATTAATTTTAAATTCAATTTCTTTAAATTCAATTTCGCAGCAACCGGGTTTTTAAGGAAACGAAAAACAAGGAAACGAAAAACTGGCTTTCTCGACCCCAATTATCCATTCTCAAGAGTCGCGGAGTCGCGCAGGTTGGGTGTAGCGCCAGCGAAACCCAACATTACTGTTATTGAGTATAGGAGTCGCGTAGGGGGAGAACGTCAACCCTACGTGATTTTACCGCCGTCTTCTCGGTAAATTGCTACCACCGCAGGTTTCGGCGGCTCGTTGGCTTGCTTCGCCGGCCAGTTCGAGCCAATTGGGACTTTCCGCATTTGCACGATTTCCTCGCCCTCGGGGGTTTTGACGATAAACTTCCGCGTTTCCAGGCGGTTGTTTTGACGAATTCCGTGGGATTCGCCGGGATGTTGAATGCCTAAAAATAATGTGGTTTCGTCTTGGGTGAAAAACGGCCCCGTCGTCTCGCATTCCATCGGTCCGATGCCGAACAAAAACGCTTTTCCGGCGTGGTCTCCCGAGGTGGGAACGTACCAAATGGAATTGTTGCCGTAAACCCCCAATACTTTCGAGGCGGGTAGCGGGTTTCCCGTGGCGTCGAGGCGACTGGTGACGGGGCGATTGTGCTTGCTGGTGGACATATCTGTGACCATCCAAATGTTACTGCTGCGATCGACCAGCAAGTTATCGGGGTTGGCAAATCCCAAACCGCCATCGGCGGGTTCGCCCCCCATAGCCACCATCTGCCAACGAAAACTCATGGCGGCGGGGTCGTTGTTGTCTTCTTCTAAGCGCATAATCCACCCCGGTTCGTAAGGAACTTCGCCGTTGGGACTCTGAAACACTCGCAAGTCGGGGCCGCCGTCGCCATCGGGAGAACCGGAGGTAAAGCTAATATATAACGACCCGTCTGGGGCGATTTCGGTATCTTCTGGGCGGGCGGTACAGGTGACGCCTGCGGCGTTGGCGGCGAAATGTGCGTCGATGAGAATCGCTCCCTGTTTTTCTGCGGGGGTTCCGCTGTAGATGTCGTTGAGGGTTTGGTAACTGCGTTTGTAGCTGTCGATTTGGGCGTCGGTGGTGGCGGCGAAATACTCTCCGTTAGACGGCGAATGTAAGATGAGTTGTCCGCCGACGATTTGGCTGGGAGAGTCTGGATTGACGGGGGTTTCGGGTTTGAGGGGAATCCAGGTTCCGGTTCCGTCGGGGTTGAATTTGGCGCCGTAAAGCATTCCGTCGGCCAGAAGTTGCGAGTTGGCTTTGTCGGTGGGGTCGCTGACGCGATCGCGACTGATAAATTTGTAGACATGGCCGCCTCGGCGATCGCACCCGGAATAGAAGGCGAGGGGTTTTCCGGCTTCGGCCCGCACGCCGACGGCTTCGTGGCGATATCGCCCCAACCAGGTATGTTTGGTTCCGTAATCGTTGGGGTTGGCGGGGTCGATTTCGACAATCCATCCGTATTTGTTTCCCGCCAGTTGGAAGACGTTCCCCTGTCCGTAGAGGACTTCTTCGGTGATGAAAAAGGGCAGTTGTGAGGGATCGACGGCGGAACCGTCGAGTTTTACGGCTTCGGGAACTTGCGCGTGGAAGTTCTCTTCTGCACTGAGGACGGTTCCCCAAGGGGTGGTGCCTCCGGCGCAGTTGGCGAAGGTTCCGATGATTCGATCGCCTAATCTGTCGTCGTATCCTTGTTTGTTGGCTTTGCGGAAAATGACCGTCGCCGCTCCGGTACTCTGGAGATAGCGACCGTCTTCTAAGCCGGAAATTCCCGTGACGCGGCGATCGACCTCTTTGTTTTGACGCACCCATTTGCCGTTTTTGTCCCGACGCAGAGATACTACGCCTAAGCCTTGGTCGATGAGACATTCTCGGCAAATCGTCCGAATTTGCGCTTTTAAGGGGTTGTCGTCTCCGAGGGCAAAGGCGTTGAGCATTTTACCCCCAGTCGCCTCGAGAACTTCCTTAACTGGAAGTGGTTCGCCGATGACGGCTTCGTAGGTTTGCAGCCAGGTTTTGGCACTGATGTACTCGAAGTTGACGGTGAGATAGCCTTCGTTTTCGACCGTTTCGACGAAGCTGAGATAGTCGTTGTTGTAGCCGAAGCGGGAGTCCCCGAGGCCATCGCCCCAAGCTAAAATAACGTCGTAGTTGAAGCCGTCGGGAAGTATGAGATCGTCGAGGACTTCGTAGGTGCTATAGGCTTGGGTGCGATCGCTTTTGGAAAGGGTGTCGTCTGCTAAGGGAATCGGACTTTTTACGGGGGAAAATTTGTTAAAAATCCGGTTTGAAGGGAGGTTTTGAGGGATGTTGAGGTTGTCGAAAACTGAGATGTCCCTGTTGCAGGATTGTAAACCGGCCAGGGCGACGGTTCCGGCGGTTCCTCCCAGGAAAAACAGAAAGTTTCGGCGGTTGATAGACATGGGTGTGATGGAGCGAGGTCGTTTTAGATTTTAGTGGATATTCGTCCGGTGTTTTTGAGTTTAAGTTCGGGTTAATTTGGGATTTTGGTTGCGTTAAAAAAGAGGACGCGGAGGATTTTTTATCGCAAAATACGCACCTCAAGATCCCCGGCATCTCCAAGATGCCGGGGATCTGGCGAAAACCGAGGTTTTTAATCTCGATATATTGACAAAAAAACAAAATTGTGATAGTAATTCAGATTTTTAAACCCAAGTTAACGTCGGGGTGAGAGAACGAGATTGAAGTCAATTTGTTCGCGATCTTCGGTAACAGAGGGAGAAAAACTGAAACTGCGGATCG
Source organism: Baaleninema sp. (assembly GCF_049974805.1). Lineage (NCBI taxonomy): Bacteria > Bacillati > Cyanobacteriota > Cyanophyceae > Oscillatoriales > Oscillatoriaceae > Baaleninema > Baaleninema sp. Next base: position 130 of record NZ_JBNGCO010000163.1, on the reverse strand, counting down.
ATCGAACGAGATTAAAAAAGGTATGCATGTTGGTGGAGGGAGGTGGCGGCGGGAAACTGTTGCCCAACAGGGTATTGACCAAAAAATAATGGGATTCAAGCCCCGTCCTTCTAGGACGGCTTTCTCTGAA
>NZ_JBNGCO010000162.1:0-7208 GCF_049974805.1 Baaleninema sp. | reverse complement strand
TTTTGCCGATAATCCCAAGGATATTCAGGCGGTCGATCAGACCAAACCCCAAGGGATTTCGATCGCGCTTCCGCTCCCGCCATCTCCACCGCCGACCACTGGCTACAGTCCTCGGCATAACGTTCATAAGGGAAAACGAACCCGTCTTCGGCTTGAAGCATTTGAACGAGAACTAAATCCATTTCTGGGATATCCGCCCAAACCTCGGCAACGACGCGGCCGTAACGATCGACCGTTTGTCTGTGGATATAGATTTGACTTGATCGATCAAGTATTTCTTTAAGGTTCGATCGAGCGGCTTCGCCTCTGGGTTGTTCGCGCTCTGGTGCGTCAATACAAGCAAATCGGATTTTCAGTTCTTCGCCGTTAGCGATGACGCGAATCGTATCGCCGTCATACACGGAACCCGGAACCAGCGAGACAGGTTCGAGTTCAGGATTGTTCGCCGCCCAATCCGTCGGACTCCTCTGTGACTGAGGTGGTTGGCTGTTGAGTCTCCCAAAGGCGATCGCTGCCAGACTCAACGCCAGTAATATCCCGCCACTCACTTTCTGCCACATATCCGGTAATCTCCTCTAATTTACGTACAGTTTTCAGCAAATCTGACTGGTACTCGATCAAACGATTCTCTAGTTCCTCGGTGTGAAGCTGCATCCTCAGATATCGGTCAGTGCTTCCGTTTCCAGCACGGTAGCTAACCGAGTAAATTTCAAGCTGTTGTTGGTGGGTCTGCTGTTGCGATCGAAGTAATTCCAAATCTCGATTGAATCGATCGAGCACCAACACCAAATCCAAGACCTCTTCACGCAACCGATCTTCAAGCTCACCACGTCGGACTTGTAACTGAAACTCCCGAGACTCGATCTCGGATGCCCGCAACTCCATATTTTCGATTGCCAAATCTAACTCCTGTCTCTGACCACCGCCGAAGATATTTGCAGCAAAGTCGAACGGGGCGCTTATTGGGTTAACGAGCCACGCTGTCCAACGTCGATTGCGGTGGTGGTCGGCGCGGTCTAGATAGAGCTGCTGTTGTTCTGTGGATATAGCGATGCGACGATCGATAACTTCGAGTTCTCTAGAGCGTTCGATCGCCGCCTCCGTTAACTGGTCGATGCACTCGGTTGAACTATCGAGACACGGGAGCGGTTCTGCCGTCACCGACCATGAGAGACAACTCCACAGACAGAGAGCCGTCAGGATTTTGCCCGATCCAACGGACGCGGCGGATTTCCCCAGCGTAAGGAGATCGCACCGTCGCAATCTCCGCCAACTGATTGTTGATGTCATCTAACCTCATCCTTGTCTGGGTTAATTGGTACTCGCGATCGCGTAACTGCTGCTCGAACCGCTGCAACTGAGCCTGATATTGCAATGCCGCTTGGTTTTGACGTCCAATCCGTTCGGCAATGCTCAGGCTGTGTAGGTATTCCTGATGCTGCGTCTGCTGTCGCGCCGTGGCAAGTTGGGCGATCGCCAGTTGGTAGTCCCGCAATTTTTCCGAGCGTTCTCGTCGGAGCCGTTCGAGTTGCGATCGCTCGTGTTCAATAACGGCGGGGTCTAAACTGTCAATCCTGTCGAGCGACTTAATTTCAGCGATCTTGTCTTGGATTTCGAGATCGATTGTTGAGATCGCTGCCTTAGCCCGTTCAATTTGTGCGTTTCGCTCCTGGTAATTGGCGGCCGGTAAATTGGCCATCTCCGGCACGGGGGCGGGTGGTAACGGCGGCGTTATGATTGCTGATTCGAGCCGATCGAGTGAAAGTTGAAGCTGTTCCCGTTGGAGATACAACCTTTCCCGTTCGCGATCGCGGTCTGCGAGAATTTGGCCGACTTCCACCACGTCACCCTCAGCAACCTTTAAATCCTCCGGCGCGGTGATAGAAACGGCAATCTCAAGCCGTCGCGGTGAGTTTGTGGATGTTTCCGGTGGAGGTGCGGTGGACGGTTCTAACTGGGCGATGGTTGTCTCCGGCGAACGTCCGGTGGACAGTGTTGGAAGCTGTGCGATTGCCCCTGAGACAGCGAATAAAGACGAGCCGACAAGCCCAATGAACATCTGTAGTCCTTCGTTCATGAGTGGCTTCCGAATGGGTTTGGCGTCACTGATTTTACGATCAGCGTTCCTTTTCCGTACTGGTCGCCCAGTAGTTCGATGGCTTTCTCGAGAGGGCATCGATCGAACGTTAGAACATTCCCCATCAACGAAACCGTCTGATGTTGCAGCGGGTTGGGTTGCAATAAGATTTCGTCGCCAAACTCAATTGCCAGTTCTCCTGTTGTCCACGATTTTGTCTGTGGATATAACAGGTTTTGCAGTTTCTCCGCTGCGGGTTCGTCGTTGAAGTTAAGTGTTTCCGTCGTTACCACCGCTCGATCGCCTTCGACAAGGGATAATTTTTCCACTTCGATCTGTTGTCTAGTGACATAAACCGCCTCGCCGTCTGTTACCACGAACTCGTTACCAACTCGATCGATCGTAAAAAACCTGTCATCGATGGCAGTTCGATCGCCAAGCTTGTAACCTTTCACGTTCAGCCAAACGTGATTTGTGTTGGCTATGGCGTTGTACTGGCGAGTTACTTCGTCGCGAAGTCCAAGCGTTGTTCCGACCGACGAGGCGATCGAACCAGTGGAGTTGACGTTAATGCTCACCACTAACAGCATTATCGCCACTGCCAGCACCCAGTATTCCCCTGGCCCACCAGTCACCAACCGCCGTTTGGGGTTACTGACTGAGATACACCACGCGGGTTCAGGCCAAAAAAGCTGTACTCCCTGACGGGTAAAGGTATCGGAGAAACTTGATAGCAAGTGACCGAGCGGTAGAGCTGCCCAAACCTTCCACTCGATCGAAAGGCTATATCCACAGAAAAAACTAATTGCCGCTAAAACTGCCGTAGCCAGCAAGCTGTGGGTAACCGATCTGTGAGGAAAGCGATCTTCAATCCAACTCGAAACCGGATAGAAAATCTGGCCGATAAATGAGGTGGTGGTGTCGATATCCGGTAGTTGGCTACCCAACACCGCTAACCCCAAGGGCAACGGATCGGCAGTTCCCAAAATCATAGAGACGCCACTGGCTGCGATTGCTGCGTGAGTCAAAGCCATCATGCGCCTAGTCCCTTCCTTGCTCCGCGAATTTGGCCAATCTGTTTGAGCGCCATCGCCGCTACCAGGGAAATGCCGCCAAATATATAGAGCGATTGATTTTTCGTTCCCAGGCCGACAAAGCGCAAGACAGCGAAGCTCATCAGCAACGCCAGAATAATCGGCATGATGACCAAATACTGAGTGTGTTCGGGTTTGGCCTCTCGGTTTAAGCCAAGCTTCTCAGCCCGGATCACCTTGCGTGCCAACATGGGGTTTCTCCCCGCGAGAGGTTGCAACGCTGCCAAGCGCGATCGATCGATCGTCAAGCCAATTCGATCGGCTTCTCTGGCCATGACTTCTCGGATTAAATCGTCTTCCGGCGCACTCAGTTCGAGCGTCACCATGTCCAAGAAAATGTCCCTTTGGGGAACTGACGATGCAAAACAGATCAGCGTGGCACCGCTGGCGCTACAGTCTTCGAGCCAGTAACGGATTCCAGTTGTTAACCTTTTGGCTTCCGGCAAGACAAACACCGTGCGATCGCTCACATTCAGTAGGATTTCCTCTTTTAGCCCGTCCATCGTCAGGGGCTTCTCAGTTTCGGGGTCTTCGGTGGGACAACCAAGCTGTTCTGCGATCGCCTGAAAGAACTTCTTACCGCTTCCTTTGTAGGTTGCGATCGCCACATCCCCATCCGCAGCCGCAGCCACGTCGAGGGGTAAATCGGCTAAGCCCGAGCCAGCTTCGCCTAATACCAATAGGTTAGTACCGTGGTCGATCGCAGACAATATCCGATCTAACTCTGGGTGTTGCCGATTCGACCGTTCTGGCTGCGCCATTTGCTCAGAACTTGGAATGCGATCGAATCGGCTTGATACTTTGGGTTGGCAGCCTCCCGCACCGCCCTCACCTTGGCTTTGATGTCGTCGGGCAATTCGTCTTCGGATAACTTCCCAGCGATTGCTAGTTTCACCAGTTGCGGCGTCACCAACTGCTGACCTTTAAGTTCGGCCGCTTCGTACACTAAGCGATCGAGGTCTACGTCCTCCATCGGGTCGGGAGTCTCTGGGATTTCGATCAGATCTTCCTCTTCTATCTCCACAGAAAACTTTGAGAGGTTGTTATCGGAGGAGATAGCCAATGCTGATCTGTTGAAATCCTCTAATTTCCCACCGTTGTCTAAGTGCTGTTTTAAAACCTCCAACGCGGCGATATCGTCTTCTGTGAAGTAAACCGCCTTATTTTCGTCCCTCGAGCCCTCAAGGCATAAATGTCGTTTCCATTTGTAGAAGGTGTCTTTCCCGACACCGAATCGTTGCAGAATATCGTCTCTGTAGAATTTTGTCATGGGATTTTTTAAAATCTTTTCCCTATATTATGTGGCAGTCGCAGAAATTTCCACCGGAATTCCACCGGAATTCTGCCGGAAGATTCTACGGGTGCGATCGAATCTCCACAGACTAGAACGGGCAAGGGATAGCGACCCTTAACCCGCACTCGATCGACTCAGCTTGAATCAGGATTCTGGCAGATCGAATCCAGGGCGGCGCTCCACAGACCAAGCCGTTTCGCGCCCGATCTTTCCAGCTTTCTGAAACCGCCAGCAGGCGCGATCGAAGAAATCCTGTCCTGGGGGTGGTGACGGTTTAACGCCTAACAATTGTTCGATTAAGAAACCGTCCAGTGAGCCACCACCGGACGGTTTAATTTTGTCTCAAGGCTCTGGACGTCCACCATTTATATCGAACATCCTGCGGGCCTGGTTAAGGTTCTGACCGATGCGATCGAGCGCTTCTTTGGCTTCTCGGTCGGCCTCCGGCGAGGCATCTTCAAACCTACTCAAGTAGGCGATAAGCCGCTCTATCTCGAACTTCGACTCGTAGAGGCGATCGTAGATTGTCAAGTAGTCCCAAGTTGGATCTGGGACAGGGTAGTTGTAGTTTTCCATCTTTCTGTGGATATAAGCTCAATTGGGCTTGTGGTGTTGAGTTGAAAATCCCATTTCTTCCCCGAGAGCGCGAACCCGCTGGTAGGCTTCCGCTGTATCCCGAGGGGGATATTGCCGGAAATTCTCTTGAAGTCTGTTGAGAAACGCCCGTTTCACTGAATCGGGCATATTTGGCGGAAACTTCACCTGAACGCGATTGCGATCGATTTCCTTGAGGATAGCCTTCGCCTCAGCATCCGTCTCGGCGTGGATATGAAGAAAACGAACGATGCGATCGAACAGGTCTCGATCGATTTTTAACTCAGCCATTTCAATATTCCCATTCTGAACGTCGTTCTAAAATTTCCTCGACTGAACACTTGTAAGCCTTAATCAGACAGGCTAAGTGACTGTGCTTCGCCGGGTCGATACGAACAGCCCGTGTCCGTGCCAGCTGTCCGCTGATCCATTCCTCATAGCGGTAATACAGATACTCGTAAGTTTTGGTACCTGATTTGAGATGCCGCGTTTTTTCTTGCCTTTCAATCCACCCTTTCGGGGTCTTGTTCCCGGCGCTGTAAGAGATAGGTTCGGGTAACGGACACCGCAGCTTCGAGGCCAGTACGTTTATCGAAACTCGTATATAGTTCTCGTCTCCCCGACCTTCGGCAAAGTCTCGATCGAGGTCGCAGGCAACTTCCCAAGCCTTCTCCGGCGGCCAATCTTCCCAGCGGCCATCGCTTCCGCCTCGAAACCGCGCTCTCAACGGCAACGCCGGACACTGGAGCCGTTGGGCGATCGCCTCAACTTTTTTCTTGAACTCTCCCCAAACATCTTCTCTGTGAGGGACGATTTCCAAGAAACTCAGGAATTGATCGCTCAAATAATCGCTGTACCTCCAGAGTGTTCCCAGGTCTTTAATTATCTCCTGTTTACAGCGAATACACCGAATGTATAGCCTTCCGTTGGTTAAAAAATAGCTTTCAAGTTCATAGCCTTGAAGGTGTTCGTGTTGACAAGGGGTTATCTCCACAGACTTTTCTTCAAAAGCTAAACGCGACACGGAGTTCTTTCGAGCCGATTTTAATGGCAATGCTGGACATTGAAGCTTTTGTGCGATGGCGGCAATCTCCCGCCGATATCCTTCGAGTACGTTTTCGTCTGTGTGGATTTTAGAGAAAGATTCAAGTTGGAAGTCCTGGAACTGGCTACGCTTCCACAGAAGCTCAGGGCTTTTAACTTCCTTTGAGCATTGAACACACTTAAGCTTGTACTCGCCTTTGAAGGTTCCGATGACGTAGTCGTGCTTACATGCTGGTTTTTGGGGTTCTTTCTTGATTTCCTCGGGATTAAAAAGACCGAATTTTCCGTCATCCAAAAAGCGAATGTGGCAATCTCCGTCGGAGGGATTAACCCCCACGATCGAACCTGGGCAATCCTTAAGATTTTCCCAATTTTCACCGTTCCACCAAGAACCGTTGACTAAGACTCGATCGCCCACTTTGAAGGGCGATTCGATCGGTTGAACTTTTTTGAGGTAAGTCATGTGATCTCCTTGCGTTGGAGTCCAAATCGTTTTCGGATTGCGTCAAGAGCTTGTCGCGCGGTCGCCATCGCCTCGGGGGTCTGACGTTCGCGATCGATGCGTTCTGCTTCAGCTCGAATCTGCGCCGGAGTTTTGTACGGCGATGGTGTCACTGCTTGGAGTGAAGTTGTCTGTGGAGATAGTGGGGTAGTCCGCTGATTCTCTGATGGTGAAGTTTTCTGTGGAGATAGCGGCGGCGAAACGACCTCAACCGTTGTGGGTCGATCGTGAGTCAGAAGCTGACCTTCAAACTGTCGTTTTAAGAATTTCCAGTTTGACAAAATCCACTTATCGGGAATTGCAGGCTGTTGAGGGAGCGATCGCAATCGTTCTAAGACGAACCGTCCGAACTGGTCTGACTGTTCCTGTGAGAGGTGCGATCGCCATTCCTCGAACTCAGCTTTGAGAACCTCCCACTTGTCGGCTTGCGATTCTTCCGAGAAATTGTTTTCGCCGCGCTCTCTCTCTCTGTCTGAATAGTCTGTATTAGTCTGTATAGTCTGGGGGGGCGTGGAAGCCTCTTGTAGAGCGGGTTTCAAGAGGCGATCGCGATCTGTGGATCGCTTTGGCGATCTGTGGATCGCTTTGGCGATCTGTGGATCG
>NZ_JBNGCO010000161.1:0-7397 GCF_049974805.1 Baaleninema sp. | reverse complement strand
CTACCTGAAGCTGGGGGCATGAAGCCCCCGTGCTTCAGCCGGGGGTGCTGACACTATCTCGAGTGGAATCGATCGCAAGGACAAACGGAAAAACGTTAACTCAGATGTATTTTACAAACTGAAGTGGGGATGACCTCCCCCAAAAATCCAGTATTTCCACGATAGCGAGTTTTTCAGCAAAAATTAGGCGTTGGAGCCGCTTTCATAATAGGTTTCTAGCAATTTCAACACCTCCCGTTCTTGAAAGCCCTTGACTAACTCGCCGATTTTTCGAGCGAAGGGGGCGTATTGAGGATTTTCTGAAGCGAGAGCGTCAACCTGCTTTTTCAATTTTCGCAAACTTCCCCGTTTCGCCGAATCCAACAACACCTCGAGTTCCGATAACGGCGGTGGAACGATGTCTTCTTCCTCTGTCGCCTCATCGGAAGTGCGATCGACCTTTTCCCGCGTCGGGATATCTAAATAAATCCACTCCAATTGTAAAAGTTTTTGGAGTTTACAGAGGAGGTCTTCAACCTGCACAGGTTTCGGTAAAAAATCGCTTCCTCCTAGGTCGAGGCTGCGATTTCGATCGCTTTCAAAAACACTCGCCGAAGACACAACAATCGGTATCCTTTGAAACTGGGGCATTTCCCGTAAATGGCGAATCGTCTCGAAACCGTCCAGTTCCGGCATCACCAAATCCGTTACGATTAAATCGGGAGATTCCGCCACCGCTTGAGTCACGCCTTCTTTACCGTTTTCCGCCTCAATAATCTCGAAGCCCAGCGGGGTTAAAATATGCTTCAACACCGCCCGATTTTCCCATTTATCATCGATGACTAAAATCTTCCGCATTTTTCCCCGATAGCCTTGGATTCGAGCATGTTTGAAAATTGCCAAACGACCCCAACTTTTCGCTCAGACAACTCCACATCGAACCAAAACGTACTCCCTTGTCCGAGAGTACTCTTGACGTGAATTTCGCTCCCCATTAACTTGACAATATTCTGAGCGATCGACAGTCCTAATCCCGTCCCTTCCGCGATTCGCGGTCCATCTCCCACCTGCTCGAAGGGTTTAAAAATTTTCTCAATTTGCCCCTGACTCATACCAATTCCCGTATCTTCAACGAGGAACCGAACTTTAACCTTTTTCGCCGCTTTGTCTTTCGATCGCAGGTTGCCGATGATGTTCGCCTGAAAGGTGACACTCCCCTGTTTAGTATATTTTACCGCATTTCCCAACAGATTAATCAATACCTGACGCAGGCGTTTTTCATCGGCATAAATAGCCTCGGGAAGTTGAGGATTGTTTTTATAAATAAATTCCAATCCCTTTTGATGGGCTTTAATTTGAAGCATCTCCGCAATTCCCGTCAAAAAGGATTGAAAATGGAATTCGTGGGGAAACAATTCCATTTTTTAGCCTCAATTTTAGACAAATCGAGAACGTCGTTAATTAAGGTCAATAAATGATTACCACATTGATGAATGACCTCAATTCCTTGTCGTTGTTGGTTGAGATCTGAACTGCGTTTCAAAATTTGGGCATATCCTAAAATACCGTTGAGGGGCGTTCGCAGTTCGTGACTCATATTCGCCAGAAATTCGCTTTTCGCTTGATTGGCGAGATCGGCTTTCTCTTTTGCCCGTTCCAGCTCCGCAGTTCGTTCTCGAACGCGGTCTTCTAACATCGAGAAAGACTCTTGTAACTGCTCGGTCATGTGATTAAAAGAACGAGCTAAATCTCCAAGTTCGTCCTTCCTTTTCGTGTCCAGCTTAATCTTGAAATTCCCCCGAGCAATCCCTTGAGTTGCACCCAATAGTTTTTGTAACGGTCGAGCGATTTTCTGTTGTAACACAAAAAACAGCACTGCCATCTCTAATACCAAATAAGCTAAGCCCACAACCACAATAAATTTTGTTGTTTTCCAGGCTTTTTCCTGAAGCAAGGCTTCCGGATAGACAGTAATCAAATACCAAGATGTGCTTTGGAGGCGAGCGACCGCTAAATATTCCCGATCTCGCTCGTTAAAAAAGACCACGCGATCGGGATTTCCGGATTTAACAATTTCAAAAATATGTAGAAGATCTTCGTTCCCCAAATCAGCAACAGATAGCCAACCGTCTCGGTTTTTGATTTCCTCAATAAACTCCGGATGAGCAATCAAATTCCCATCCGATCGCACGATAATATTATAAGTCCCTTTCAAAGAATCGTGAATAGTTCGCTGTAACAACTGCGTCAAAATAATATCGTGACCGATGGTTCCGATATGACGTCCGTTTTCATCATCAATAGGCGTTTCTCCAGATACCATCCAATCTCCCGTCACCGGATCGGAATACAATCGCGTCCAAAGCGTTTGACGTTGAGGATTGTATTCCGGCATCCCCAAATACGCCCATTCTTCGCGACGAATATCTAAACTCGGATCGACATCGAGTCCCCAAGTTGCCCCCGGCCAAAATATAACGATTCCCCCTTCCGGCAAGCTAATATAGGTATTGAGAAAGCGGTTTCGCCAGCCCGGCCCGTATTGTTGGACTAACTCGTAAAAGACGACGAGACGCTTGCGAATATCGTCCGTGAGAACCACGTCAGGACGAAGGAACACCGTCGGAAACTCTTGGGTATCGAAGTTTTCAGAAGGCATATTTTCCGGAACGTTACGAAGGCTTCCATCCGACCATCGATAGAAATAGCGATCGAACTTATCTTGCCAATCTTCCGAAGGGGTGGTTTGTAAGGCGTCGAGAACGTCTTGGCGGAGTAATTTATGGTTATCTTCAGCTAAGACAAAGATAGATTCTTCTCGTTTGGCGCGTTCGGTAATATATTTCGTGAGTTGGGTTTGGGTGTCTTGAGACAGTTGGGAAGTTAGATGGAAGTAACTAATACAAGAAATAATGGCAATAATGCCGATAATTTGCAGACCCATGTTCCGCAAGGTAGCACGGGTTAAAGATTCCTGGGGAGCGATCGCCATTTCAATCCGAGTGAATGAAGGTCTGAGTTTTTCAAGGATCGCCAGCCTCGATCGAGACGCGATCGTGAGAACTGGCCATCGTCGAACTTGTTGAGTTCTTCACCCATCATCTCCCATTGCGATTTAATTTGTAGTCAGAGCGATCGCAATCCCCAAGTATTTTTAAAACCGTTTTGGCAAACCGTTCTGGCAAACCATTACTTCAGCTGACCCGATCGCACGATCTTATACAACAACACCAACCCAATTAAACTCGCCGCCCCGAACAAAACATTCGTAATCAGCGTCAATTGCGGCGTTTGCGCCCCCGTCGAGAGAATCGCCGCCCCCAAAATCAACGCACTCAACACCGTCCCAAACGTGCGACGGTTGGCCGACTCGTCCAAACTGCGCCGCAGCGAGTCCAACCCTTCCACCCGCAAATTAAACCGCAGCGTTTCGTTACTCAAGCGGTTGAGTAGAAAACTCACCTGACGGGGCGATTCCAGAGAGAGGTTCTTAAACTCCAGCGTCGTCCGAAACAAGGCCTGAACCGGGTCGTCGCCGATGAGTTCTTTTCGGAAAATATCCGTCATCAGCGGTTTCACTTCCTCAAGGACGTTGACCTCCGGGTTGAACTGACGCGCTACCCCTTCCAAATTTCCCAGAGATTTCGCAAACAAACCGATATTTCCCGGCCAGCGCAAATGGTTTCGTCTGGCGGCTTGCAGAACCTCATAAAACGCTTCGCTGGTGTTGAGTTCCGACAAACTCAGGTTGTAGTAACGGCGCAACAGTTGCACGTAATCCCCTTCCAACCGAGCCAGATCGATCGGTTGCGTGGGTTCGGCCAGTTGCAAACTCAACTGAGCGCAGCGAGAAGCGTCCGCATTAACGATGGCCAACAGCAATTCCGTCAACGCCGACCGCGTTCTCGGGTCGAGAGACCCCACCATCCCGCAATCGAGAATCCCCAAACGGCCGTCTTTCAAATAAAACAGGTTTCCCGGGTGGGGGTCGGCGTGGAAAAAGCCATCGCTGAGGAACTGTTGGAAAAACGCCCGGAAAATTAACGTGGTCAGTTCCGCGCGTTCGGTGTCGAGGCTTCCGTCTTTTTGGCTTCCCCGTAAATGCGCTTTCAGCAGCGGAACGCCATCGAGCCATTCCATAATCAAGAGTTTGCGCGTCGTCAAACTCCGTTCGATGGCGGGAACTTTCAACCGTTCCGGCTCGAACCAGGGACTCGAAGACAGGTTTTGACGGAGTTTGTCCGTGTAATTGGCTTCTTTGGTGAAGTCGAGTTCCGCGTAGAGAGCTTTTCCGAATTCGTCGGCCAGTCCCACCACGTCGTAACTTTTCCCGAATTCCGTCGTGGCCATCAGTTTGGCGATGTTTTTAATCAAATCCACATCTTGCGCCACCAGAGCTTCGATACCGGGACGCTGGACTTTCATCACCATCTCGCGGCCGTCCCGCAGGCGAACCCGGTGAACTTGCGCCATCGACCCGGCGGCTAGGGGTTGAGTGTCGATGTCGGAAAAGACTTCTTCGAGGGGGCGGGGGAGTCCTTGGCGAACGACGGGTTCGATGTCCCCCCAGGGAACGGGGGGAACTTGCGCGTGGAGGGTACTCAACGCCTCGATGTAGTCGGGGGGAAGTAAATCGGGGCGCGTACTCATCAGTTGACCGAGTTTGACGTAGACCGGCCCCAAGTCGGTGAGGATGTTGCGTAGGACTTCGGGGGGGGGAATGTCCGGTTCTCCGGCCGGTTCTCCAGTCTGTCCGGTGCTGAGAAGACTCCGCATATAGTCCCAGCCGTTGCTGAGAACGACTTCAAGGATTTCCCCCTGACGGGAATTTCGGGCAAGTTTCAGCATAAGAGATTGGCTCGATCGAGTAAGGAAACGCTCGACAGCGGGTCGGTTTCCGAGATACGTCTCTCCTCAAGTTTAATCAACTTTACGATTTTAGCGGTTTTGTTGACATATTATTTGTTTTGTGATAAATAAACACCCCAAAGTTCGAGGTCGATCGAACCTTGGGGTGTTTCGCGAGACATCTCGAACGGAATCTTTAGGAATCTTTCTTAGCCGCCTCGTCCGCCGTCGCCGAGGGGGTTTCCGCTTCCGAAGAGTCCTTCGGTTGCGTGATAATTTTCCAAGCAGTTTCCGCCGCTTCTTGCAGTCGTCCGCCGAACTCTTCGATCTCTTTCATCAGACCGTCCCAACGGGTTTGAACCTCGTTTTGCGCCATTTTCACGGCGTTATCGAGAGATTCCTGTTGCTCTTTAGCAAACTGTTCGGTCTGTTCGATGGTCTGTTTCGCGTCGTCGATGGCTTTGAGATAGGCTTCTTGAGTGCGATCGTTAGCCGCTTGAACTTCCGCTTGAGCTTTGCGACGGATAGCTTCGAGCAGTTCCATCGCCTTGTTTTTAACCTCTTGGTCGGCGTCTGGCATATCGCGATCGACCATTTCGCGAGTTTCATCGCTAACATCGACGATGGCGGAGTCTTTAGGAATCGGTTGGTTTTCCGGGGTTTGGGATTCGGGAGCCATAAGATTGCAGTAAAATTCATCAAACTGCCTTCACGATAATCGAATTCCTCAAATTTGGCCGTCGTGACGACCGAACAAGACCCAACCGAACGGAAACGGGCAGAATGTTAAGGTGAGATTACACTGTTCGATCAAGAGTTCTCGTCATGGCAAAACCCAACGCAGCCACCGATAAAGGATTCGGTTCCCAAACCGACGCCACCAAAAAATCCGCCGCCAAGTCCTCCACCGAGTCTAAAGGCGGCGCATTAGGATTTACGAAAAAAGCCGAGCTGTGGAACGGACGCCTCGCCATGCTCGGTTTTTTAGCCCTCGTCCTCATCGAACTCATCACCAACCAGGGAATTCTGGAGTTTTTGGGAATTCGATGAGGGTACGATTGGGAAGTCGGTGCGTGACGCGGTAACATCCCATTTTCCGGATTTCAGCGACCGATGGACGCCCGCGTCACGGCATCCTTGTATGTTGGCGCTGTACATGGTCGGTGCGTGACAATTTGTTCGTCTCACGATTTACACCCGATTTTTCAAGTCACGCACCCTACCACTGTTCCCTATACATTATTGCCGAACCATTACCGAACCGCCGCCTGACAGGTTTCGAGGACTCGTTGGCTGGTGTGGCTGGGATGCTCCAGTTCGTGGAAGCCTTGCAGAGAGGTTACAGGTGCAGTCGGTTGACCGTCGGCGACCACCGCTTCTGAGGTCAGAGCAATGTTATAAGCGTAAGTGTCGTTGCGATAGCTGTCGATGATGTTTAACGCCAGTCGATCGCGATCGACATCGCCGTAGAAACAATCAAAGGAAGAATGAGGTTGGTAGAATCCCCCCACGACGCGATCGCCTTGCACCTCGAATACCATATAGGTTTCCCCGATTTGTTGCGCTTGGGGAACCGAACCGTAAACGTGAGTCCCTTCCACCAGCGTCGGCGTCACGGTGTCGAGTCGGGTGGCTACGGCTAGAGATTCGGCTCGTGTCGCGGTGGTGAAGGTCACGCCAGAGACGATGGCGATGACGGCTTGAGCAATAGCGAAGGTGCGATCGAACATCATGCAGACTCCCTGTTCCGAACTCGACAGTCTTACTCTCTCGCGTTTCGGGGGCTGCGGTCAGTGACCCTGTGACAGATTTCGAGCTGTTCTCGTCACATAGGATACGTGATTCTACATAGGTCGAAAGTGTGATTTCGATCGCCTATCCTTTAAATAAGTTCTGCTTATTAAATTCGAGAGTTCCAGAACCATCGCAGGGATCGATCGGGTCTCCCTTGAGCGAACGGAGTCGTTGCCGTGGATTTGCTAGAATCGCGATCGCCCCCCAGATTCTCCACAATTGCGATCGTGACGGTTCTACAGATCGAACTTGCACCCACGATAACCCTTACAGACGCTCAGTTTGCCGAGATTTGCCGCAACAACCGCGATCTCCGCTTCGAGCGTACTGCCAAAGGCGATTTAATTGTCATGCCTCCAACAGGAAGCGAAACCGGAAACCGTAATTTCAACCTCAGCGGCCAACTTTGGCTGTGGAATCGGCAAACCCAACTCGGCTATGCATTCGACTCTTCAATAGGCTTTACCTTACCCAACGGCGCAATTCGTTCCCCCGATGCCTCTTGGATTGCCCGCGATGGCTGGGACGCCTTAACCCCAGAAGAACGCCAAGGCTTCGCGCCAATTTGTCCAGATTTCGTCGTGGAATTGCGATCGAAAAGCGATCGCCTAAAACTGTTACAAGAAAAAATGACAGAATACCTCGACTGTGGCTGTCGCCTGGGGTGGCTTCTCGATGTCGCGCAAAAGCGAGTTGAAGTGTATCGAGCCGGTGAATCTGTACTGACATCCTCCCGACACCGACCCGTTCCGGGTACGGTGCGGGGTTCCTCTTTC
>NZ_JBNGCO010000160.1:0-7664 GCF_049974805.1 Baaleninema sp. | reverse complement strand
GCAACACCTCTCACCCCGCCCTGGAAGGACGGGGCTTGTCAGTGACTTCGGTCATAGATAGCGATCTCCGGGCGATCGTGTAGGGAAAAGATTCAGTGGTCAGCGCGATTCAGTTTTCAACACAACTGTCACACAACTTTGGCTCGAACGGGCGAACTGGGCGAACCGAGGAAGCTCAACCGAGTGACGTAAGCTCGAGTCAAATCCGGTTAATTATAGTCGCGAACGCGAGGCCGGGGTGCTTTCAAGCGAAACATCTCGTGAAGAGAAGGGGCGGTATCGAGTTCCGAAGCATCGGTACCGACTTTCAACCATCCGCGACGCACAGCGTACAGGAGCCGATCGATCGTCGCTTGCTCGTCTTGCGTGTACGACTGTTCGAGAAGCATCGTTTGTAAAACTCGTTTGGCGTGGGTGTTGACGTAACCGGATTGCCAGATTTGAGCAAAAAGCTCGTCAATCGAACCGTAACGCATCTTAAATTGAGTGGACATTTGGCTTAGTGAAGAAAAGCTGCGCGTCTGTGACTCTACTATCTCCCGAAATCCCGATCGCTTCAGTGACGGTATGGGGTGAAGTCAGGTGATGTGTTCGATGCGGCTCGGTGATGGAATACCAGAACGACGAGTGTGTGAAATCCCTAACCTCTTGTGATATCCGTCACATGGAAGGGCGAGATGGGCTGGCGGCCAGCTCTCCAAGCGATCGCCACGGGGAAGATAGAGTGTTGACGGCTTGGGTATAGAAGACAACGCGATCACTATTGTTGCGAAAAGTTCTCTTCTACTTCTATTTTAGGCACGAGAACCGTTTGAGATCGAAATTAATTTTGGAATATCCGATCGCAGGGATTAAAAAATCTTTTCAAACGCCATCGCCCGCGAGTAACTTAATTAGACGACCCCCAGTATCTCCAAGATACCGGGGGCTAAAAAACTCAGAAATCCCGAGGATTTAGGCGAGCGAAAAAGGTCTAGGTTGAAGACTTGACGCGGTAATGTAAAAAGACTTCTTCTCCCACGCGATCGACTTCCAGTAACGTCAACTCGGGAAATTCACCCGAACCTAAACCGTTTCCGTCCACCGGAGTGGGGGCATCTTTTCCGCCAAAAATATAAGGACACACCGTCAACCAAATCTCATCGACGAGATTTCGTTGAAATAACTCAGCGATAAAGCTGCCCCCACCGAGAACCGCCAAGCGGTGCAAGCCTAACTCGAAGAGCTGCTGAAACGCCGCCGTCAAATCCACGTTACCATCGGCACCGTCGACTGCTAAAACGCGATCGAATCCCGAATCCTTGTACCAAGCTTTCGCGCCGTCCGTCGTCGTTAACAACCAGCGGGGAATCGGCTGCTGAAAAAACGGAACCTCTCGCTCGAGATGACCCGATCGGGTACAGACGATTTGCACCGGTTGCGGGGGTTTACCCGCTTTTTCGCGATATTCAAACCCTTCCGGCGACATCACTCGCATCGCCGTTTTCCCCACCCGAAGCGTTTGCGCTCCTACGATAACGCCGTCTGCTAACGCCACTTGCTTTTCCAAATGAGCGAAATCCGCATCAGAACCGAACTTTTCGTTCGATCGCGTCACATCAGAAATTTTGCCATCGGCACTCATGGCGAGAACGACAGTCGCATGGGGGCGGGCAAGGGACGACTCAGACATAAACTTCAACCGTTACTTTTTTTGAAATCTCTCGAAATTGAGTTCGATCTAAGTGTACGAAGAGAGAGGAACTTTAACCGAATTGGCGAATTCTATCTTAGCGAGAAAGCCCCCAGAAAGCTCAGGGCAATTCGCCAGATCTGAGGAGAAACCCCCATTATGCGCTCGAATCTAGTCAAACTCTGCTGTGCGGCGTCAGTCGGCTGCGCGATCGCCCTAAGCAGCCTGACCCTCACGCGATCGCCCCATACCATCGCCCAAACGCCGCCGACGCTACCCACCCGCCTCGAACCCAGTCATCCCGAAATCTGGCCCTTTATCGAAATGGCGAACCGTTACGGTTGCGCCGTCCGCTACAACGACGGTTCTCCCGTCACCCGCAACGGACGCCCCCTGCAAGAACCCGAACTCGCCAACGCCATCGCTGTCTGTCAAGAACGGTTCGATCGATTGAACCTCTGGAACCTCTTCACCGCCGAAGAAACCCAAACCTTTCAAACCCTGGCCGAGTTCTTTACCGTCGTCACCCAAGACGCTCCCGAAGATCGCTCCACCCTGCAACGGATGCCGATGAGTCAGCCTGAAACGGCGGCCGGCGCCACGCGGGGAGTCCCTCCCGCCGCTCCCTATCCCGGCGACATGGGGGCTTACAACCGCGAAGAATACAACCCCATCGATGAAAACCGCTTTCGCCGCGCCAACCGTCACCCCCTGTCCACCTTTTCCATCGACGTAGATGGCGCGTCTTACAGCAACGTGCGCCGCTTCATCAACAACGGACAACGACCCCCCATCGATGCGGTGCGCGTCGAAGAACTAATCAATTACTTCACCTATAACGACCCAGAACCGCAGGGAGACGCGCCCTTTTCCCTAACTACAGAACTGTCCGAAGCCCCCTGGAACCGCAACCACCAACTCGTCCGCATCGGCTTGCGGGGTAAATCCATCCCCAGCGAAGACTTACCGCCGAGTAACCTCGTCTTTCTCCTCGACGTATCGGGGTCGATGAACGCTCCCAACAAACTCCCGTTGCTCAAATCGGCGTTTCGGCTGCTCGTCAACGAACTCGACGCCGACGACAGTGTGAGTATCGTCGTCTACGCTGGGGCGGCTGGGGTGGTGTTAGAACCGACCTCGGGAGACGACAAAGATACGATTCTCGATGCGATCGCTCAACTGGAAGCGGGCGGGTCTACCGCCGGAAGCGAAGGGATTCGACGGGCTTACGATTTGGCGCGATCGCAGTTTGTGGAAGGGGGCAACAACCGTGTGATTTTAGCCACCGACGGCGATTTTAACGTGGGGGTTTCCAGCGAAGCGGAGTTAGTGCGACTCATCGAAGAGCGACGGGAAGACGATATTTTTCTGACGGTGTTGGGCTTCGGAACGGGGAATTTACAAGACGCCAAAATGGAACAGTTGGCGAACCACGGGAACGGCAATTACGCCTATATCGACAGCATTCTCGAAGCTAAAAAAGTCCTGGTGAACGAGTTGGGCGCAACCCTGTTAACCATCGCTAAAGACGTGAAAATTCAAGTGGAATTCAACCCGGCTCAGGTGCAGGCGTACCGACTCATCGGCTATGAAAACCGACTGCTGCAAGATGAAGACTTCAACGACGACAGCCGCGACGCCGGGGAGTTGGGGGCTGGACATTCGGTGACGGCGTTGTACGAAATCGTTCCCGTCGGCGTCGAGTTAGATGTAGAACTGCCGGAAATCGACGAGTTGCGCTACCAGCAACCCAGCGAAACCAGGGACTTCGCCGACAGCGACGAGGTGATGTTGGTCAAGTTACGTTATAAAAATCCGACGGAAGACGAATCGCAGCTTATCGAGCGTCCCGTAGTTGAGGGTGGTGTGGCTTTAGAAGGGGCGTCGGAGGATTTTCGTTTTGCGGCGGCTGTGGCCGCTTTTGGGATGTTGTTGCGGGATTCTGAGTATAAAGGGAATACGACGATCGAGTTGGTGCGGGAACTGGCGGACAACGCCCGAGGGGTCGATCGCAACGGTTATCGTGCCGAGTTTTTACGACTGCTGGAGAGTTATCAACTGCTCGGCGAACCCCGATGAGGAGCGTATAGTGGAAGAACGGGAACGACGCCAAACAGTTCGGTGGACAAAGAGAAAAGTTATTCTAGAGAAGTCGAGAAAAGTGCGTTGTTCCCTATCCCGAGATCGGCCGTGTCAAGTCGAAGCTCGATCGAGACAGTGGTGCGCTTAGCTTTTTTTCGACTCGATTTCGCTGATCTTTGCGATCGCTTCCCATACTGAAAAGTCGTATGCGCCAACTGAGCTGGAGACGATGGCCGCTTGCGGTCAAACTCACCACTACTATCGCTCTGTCTACCTTCATCGGAGTGTCGAGCGTCACGCTGCTGTCGTTACGTGGAAAACGACAAATTTTTCATCGCGAATTGCAACACCGCACGACGTTAGCGTTAGACGTTCTCTCGGAAACCTCTGCTGAGAATCTGGCGCAGGGTAACGTGGCATCGTTACAGGAGTTACTCTCGCAATTGGTGGAAAAGGGGTCGATCGAATCGGGGCGCATTTACAACCGTCAGGGTGAGGTCTTGGTGGATACGGCGGGAACGACATCGCCGCTGACTCCCGATCCCTTCGGACAGCAGGTGTTGAGCAGCGGAACCCCGATCTTTGAGTGGGAAGGCGATCGACTTCAGGTCGGAAAAACCATACAACTGGGTCCGGAAACTGTCGGTGCCCTCAGTTTGACGGTTCCCACGGCGGACATCAACCGTCAAGCTGCTGAAACCCGCAATCACAGCGTTCCCATCGCTCTTTTGGTGACCGCTGGCGGTGCGGCGGTGGCTTGGTGGGTCAGTCGCTCGATCGCTCGCCCCCTGCGTCAGCTAGCTGAAGCGACGAAATGGGTCGCGGAAGGGGAATTTCAACGGGCGACAGATATCGATGTTTTGTCGAAACTCAATCTCGAACGTCAAGACGAGTTGGGAATGCTGGCCCGATCCTTCAGTCGCATGACCGGCCAGATTCAGGATATGGTCTTGTATCTCGAACAACGAGCCGAACAGGTTCAAAAAAGCGAACTGAAGAACAAAGCGTTACTCGAAGCGATTCCCGATACCATGTTCCGTCTGCGGACCGACGGCACTTATCTCGACGTGCAGGCGGATAAAGACCAACCGCTGCTGTTGTCCCGCAGTGGCTTTTTGGGAAAAAGTCTCTACGAGGTGCTGCCGACGGAACTGGCCGATCGCAATATGTACTATGCCGAACAGGCCAGGAAAACTGGAGAAGTCCAGATTTTCGAGTATCAACTGCGAATCCCCGATCGAAAAACGGGAGAGAGTAAGTTACACGATTTTGAGGCGCGAATGGTCACCAGCGGTGACGATGAAGTGTTGGCGATCGTGCGGGACATTACGGAACGCAAACGCTACGAAGCCACTATCGAAGCCGAACGGCAGCAACTGCGCCAAATCGTCACCCAAGCCCCGGTGGCCATGGCCATGGTGGATACGGAAATGCGCTATTTGGCCCACAGCAACACTTGGCTGTCGGACTACGATCTCGAGGATCGATCGCTCGTCGGACGCTGTCATTACGAGGTGTTTCCCGATATCCCCGAACGCTGGAAAGCCATGTACGATCGCGCTTTGAAAGGAGAAATCGCCTCCAACCCGGAAGATACCTGGAAACGCGCTGACGGTTCCATCCTTCACCTGCGCTGGGCGATTCATCCCTGGTACAAACCCGATGGCAGCATTGGCGGTATCGTCATGGCCAGCACGCAAATTAACGAACTGGTGGAAGCTCGCGAAGCGGCGTTGGAAACGGCTCGTCTCAAGTCGGAATTTTTGGCCAACATGAGCCACGAAATCCGAACCCCCATGAACGGCGTGTTGGGGATGACGGATTTGTTGTTGACGACGGAACTCGACGAGTCGCAGTTGGAGTTTACGCAAGCTCTCAAAACCAGCGGCGAGCATTTACTCAATTTAATTAACGACATTCTCGATTTCTCGAAACTGGAGGCGGACAAACTCACGCTCGATCGCCAGCCCTTTGAGTTGCAAACCTGCCTCGAAGAGGTGGTGAACCTGTTTGTCGTGCAAGCCAAAAGTAAAGGCTTGAAGATGAAGGTGGAACTCGAATCCAACCTTCCCATGCAGTTACTTGGGGATTCGCGACGGTTGCGCCAGGTGTTGATGAATTTGGTGGGGAACGCCATTAAGTTTACCGATCGCGGTTCGGTGACAATTTCCGTGCGTCAGGTTGCCTCGTCCGGACGGAAAACCGACGAAGGCAAGGAGCGAGATCCGGCTTCAGAACCGATCTTGGAATTCGCCGTCACCGATACGGGGATCGGGATTTCTGAAACCGATCTCGACTTGTTGTTTCAAGCCTTTTCTCAGGTGGACGCCTCCAGTACCCGCAAGTACGGCGGGACGGGGTTGGGACTAGCTATTTGCCAGCAACTCGTGACGAAAATGGGCGGCCGGATTTGGGTGGAAAGTTATCCCGATCGCGGTTCGACTTTCCGCTTTACGGCTCAGTTTCTCGTGAACGATCGACCCCTGGACGTGGCAACGCCGCAAACCCCTGAAGAGAGGACCCAGGAGGCTTCTGCTATTGCCAGCCAACCGCCCCTCCTCGAAGCCAGCGCCTCTTCCCCTCCGTCTCAGGACGGGGCCACAGCCACCACGGGGACGGTGTTGGTGGTCGAAGATACTCGCATCAATCAAAAGGTGGTGATGAACCAACTCAAACTCCTCGGGTATAGGGCTGAATGTGTCAATAACGGACGGGAAGCGGTCGATCGACTCTTACAAGACCCTTTCGATATCGTGTTGATGGACTGTCAGATGCCCGTTCTCGACGGTTATCAGGCCACTCGTGAAATTCGTCGGTTGGAAGCTCAGGGCGATCGCCATACTATCGTTGTGGGACTGACGGCGCACGCCATGCAAGGCGATCGTCAAAAATGCCTCGATGCGGGAATGGACGACTATCTCGCCAAACCCGTCACGATGGAGAAGTTGAAAGGGGTGTTGGAATCTTGGATGTCTCGTACTCTGTCTCGGTCAGGGACGAACGGTGTCACAGAGGACGCCAATGGCGATCGAGTTCCCTCGGACTCGCAAGAGGCATCGGAAGATATCATTGATTGGAATCGCCTGCACGAGGTATCGGGAGACGATGCGGAGTTCGAACTCGAACTGCTCGATTCGTTTTTGGAGTCGGCCCGGGAGTATTTACAAAGCGCCCGTCAAGCCTTAGATTCCCGCGACGCCGACAGCTTTTCTCGCTTCATTCATCAGTTAAAAGGTGCCAGCGGTAACGTGGGGATTCCCTCGATGATGGCATTATCAAGCGAACTCAACGAACGCGCTAAAGCCAATGTATTAGAGGGCGCAGATGAGGGGTTACGGAAACTCTCGCAAATGGTCGATCGCGTGGACCGGGTTCGATCGAAAATAGAACATCCGTAGGGTGCGTGACTTGAAAAATCGGGTGTAAATCCTCAGACGAACCCATCGTCACGCACCGCCGATGTACACCGCCCACATACAAGGCTGCGTGACTTGAAAAATCGGGGGTAAATCGTCAGACGAACCCATCGTCACGCACCGCCGATGTACACCGCCCACATACAAGGCTGCGTGACTTGAAAAATCGGGGGTAAATCGTCAGACGAACCCATCGTCACGCTCCCCATCTCCCCATCTCTTCATCACCCTTAGTGGTGCAGAAAAGTCCTGAAACCCTTGTTAGAAAAGATATCGCCGTATTAAAGGGTTAGTCCAAAAATCTCAAATCGGTAAATGGCTGCCGGAGATCCCCGGCATCTCCAAGATGCCGGGGATCTGGCTCACTTAAATACATATAATATGTATTTTGTCAATCACCAATCTCGAAAAGTTTTCTGCACCACTGAGCCTCATCACCTCATCGAAAATTTTGGGTTTGAAACCCCGCCCTTCTAGGGCGGCTTTACAGTACA
>NZ_JBNGCO010000159.1:0-8132 GCF_049974805.1 Baaleninema sp. | reverse complement strand
CCCTGCGCTAAAGCGACAGGGCTTCCAAACGTATCGAGGTATTTTCCGTGAGAGAGGCCGATCGATCTCCTGAGACGATCGATCGCGCGATCGAGAGATTATGGCTGGACATAGTAAGTGGGCAAACATCAAACGCCACAAAGCCCGTGTCGATGCGGCAAAAAGTAAAATATTCACGCAGATTTCTCGGGAAATCATCGTCGCCGCCCGCAGCGGCTTGCCCGACCCCGAGGCAAATTTCCAATTGCGAAACGCCGTCGCCAAGGCGAAAGCGGCGGGAATTCCCAACGACAACATCGAACGGGCGATCGCGAAAGGGTCGGGAACCTTCGGTGACGGGGACGCCCTCGAATCCATTCGCTATGAGGGTTACGGTCCCGGCGGTGTAGCGGTTCTCATCGAAGCCCTGACGGACAACCGCAATCGCACGGCGGCGGACGTGCGCGTGGCGTTCAGTAAAAACGGCGGAAACTTGGGGGAAACGGGCTGTGTCAGTTGGATGTTCGATCGCAAGGGGGTCGTTACCCTCTCGGGGGACATCGACGAAGACAAGCTGTTAGAAGCCTCCCTAGAAGCGGAAGCGGACTCCTACGAACTGATGGAAATCGAGGAAGAGAAGCCGGGGGCGGAGGTCTATACCACGGTTGAAAATTTGGAACAGGTGAGTAATACCCTAGAAGCGGCGGGGTTTGCCATCGATCGCGCAGAATTATGCTGGATTCCCAGCAATACCGTTGAAGTCACCGACCCGGAACAGGCTCGATCGCTCTTAAAAATGATGGACGCCCTCGAAGATCTCGACGATGTACAGAACGTCACCTCGAATTTCGAGATGGCGGACGAGTTGATGTCCCTGAGTTTGGTATAGGCTGGTTTCTGGCGTCGCGTCTCGCGTCGCGTACTGTTCCAACCCTCGAAACTTGAAAGTATGTTAGCGAAACGAATTTTACCCTGTTTGGACGTGAGTGCCGGACGGGTGGTCAAGGGAGTCAATTTCGTCAACTTGCAAGACGCCGGAGATCCGGTGGAACTGGCGCAAGTCTACAACGACGCCGGGGCGGACGAACTGGTGTTTTTGGACATCACCGCCACCCACGAGGAACGGAATATCATCATCGATGTGGTGTATCGCACCGCCGAAAAGGTGTTTATTCCCCTGACCGTCGGCGGCGGTATCCAATCCTTAGAAACCATTAAAAGTTTGTTAAGAGCGGGAGCGGATAAAGTTAGCATTAACTCGGCGGCGGTCCGCGACCCGGATTTCATCAACCGCGCCAGCGATCGCTTTGGAAATCAATGTATCGTGGTGGCCATCGACGCCAGACGCCGTAAAGACATCCACAACCCCGGTTGGGACGTTTACGTGCGTGGCGGTCGGGAAAATACCGGAATTGACGCCCTCGAGTGGGCTGAAGAGGTGGCGAAACGGGGTGCGGGGGAACTGTTGGTGACGAGTATGGACGCCGACGGGACTCAGGCGGGGTACGATTTAGAACTGACGCGAGCCATCGCCGAACGGGTGGAAATTCCGGCGATCGCCTCCGGAGGGGCGGGAAACTGCCAACATATCTACGAAGCCCTCTCGGAAGGGAAAGCTGAGGCGGCTTTATTAGCGTCGCTGCTGCATTACGGTCAGTTGCGCGTGGACGAGATTAAGAAATACTTAGCCGATCGCGGCGTGACGGTTCGAGAAACTTAAACGCCAAATCGACGCAAATGCTTGAGATATCTGGGGTCGAGGCCGTTTAAACTTTGTGGCTCGACCCCCAAGCTTCTCGAAACGATTGTGTTAAGATATGTCAAGTAAATGAGTCCCGCTCGGCAAATCGATGATCGTAATCCTGTTCGTCGTGGTGGCCCTAGTCGCCTGGTCGCTACATCTGATGCAAGAGGCGATCGAACATCGAGAATTCTCTCTGATGTTCGCGGGTACCCTCGTGGCTGCGGCCGCCGCCGCCATGATGACGGTATACTTCCTCATGAGCCACTATGTCGGTTATCTCAGCCAAATGGCATGACCCTCGACCCGGTGAAACCCGCTCGCAAAAAAATTCGCGAAAACCCTTGACAAAGTTCAAAACTTCGCGCATAATAGTAAATCGTCAGAGCAAGGGGCTATAGCTCAGTTGGTAGAGCACCTCAATGGCATTGAGGGGGTCAGCGGTTCGAGTCCGCTTAGCTCCATTAAAATTCCAGAAAAAATCAGAACCCAGAAAAAACCCCTCGTGCAAATTGCATCGAGGGGTTTCGAGGTTTGAGAGACCACACAAGAGACAGCGAGAGAGAAAAAACCCAGACCATCAAGGCCGCACTGTCAGAAAAACTGTCGGTTGTCAGCTGCGATCTCACTCGCGCAGGCGATCGGCAAAATAACTCAAGACAGCCGGACGCAACCAAGCATTTCGATCGATCTCCTCAAACGCCGATTTTAACTCAGCCTGCGTTGCCGCGAGGGGTTGGACGGACTCTCGATCGCCGAGGAGTAACCGAGCCACATCGACAATTTCGGAATACCGACAGGGACAGGATAACGATTGCGTTCCCCGAGACTGTAGTGCCATGCGAACGATCCAGCAACTCAAGCCGGGAACTTGCCAAACCCAATAACACCGCAACAAGCGCCGCAGGATTTGACTGCGGGTATTGAGGAGTAAAAGGGCGCCGCGAGCGATCGTTTCGGCACGGTCGCGAACCACAGACGAAGGAGTGGGAACGAACATGAATATTTTCTACACTGAGAAACCTGCGGTGAGGCTTTTCAGTATCCCGATACACCCTAGAGACATTCTCATTTTAGGAGGCGATCTCCTACAGTCACCTCAGTATATTTCGGTAAATTCCCCGCACTTTCAGGGCGATCGAGTCTGGCAAAATTTTGGAAAATTCACCAAAACTTTAAACGATCGCCTTCGTTTTTACGGTTCGAGTTTCCAGAACTACCCGACAATAGAAGGAACGTCAGACCAAACGTCAAATACAGAATCCAGGTCGAAGACTTTCTTCAAGATTGTCTCGTAGCCGCAGGACGGATAGGGCGATTACGGCACTTCGGTCTTGGATAACTGTCTGCTATCGCGCTCTCTCAAGTCACCCTCCATGTGGAACGCTCTCGAATCGCTGCTGTCGCCGAGTCAGTATATGCCGCACGGGCAATGTTACCTCTGGCAAGCGCCCCTCATCTGGTTGCACGTCTTCAGCGACAGTCTCATCGGCATTTCCTACTATTCGATTCCGGCACTGCTGATTTACTTCCTGCGCCAACGCCAAGACGTTCCCTTTCGCGGCGTATTTTGGCTGTTCGGTGCCTTTATCGTGGCCTGCGGAACCGGCCACTTACTGGAAGTCTGGACGCTGTGGCATCCCGCTTACTGGCTTTCCGGTAGCATCAAAGCGATTACCGGCCTCGTTTCTCTCTATACTGCCTTGAGCTTGATTCCCTTATTGCCCAAAGCCCTCGCCTTACCCAGTCCCGAACAACTTAAAGCGGTCAACCAACAACTCGAACGGGAAATCCAGCACCGCCAAGAGGCCCAAGCTGCCCTGGGAGACGCCAACGATCGCCTCGAACAGCGAGTCAAAGAAGCCACCCAAGACTTGCGCCAGCGCACCGCCGAACTCCTCAAAGTCAACACCCATCTCGAACGGGAAATCCGCGATCGCCGCACCGCCGAAGCTGCTCTGCGCCAGAGCGAAGAACGCTGGCAACTGGCGGTTCAAGGTAGCAACGAAGGCATTTGGGACTGGGACTTACGCAACGATCGCATCTTCTACTCCGCCGGATGGAAACAACTCCTCGGCTACCGCGACAGGGAACTTGCCAACAACCTGCCAGAATTTTGGCAGCGCGTTCATCCCGAGGATATCGAAGCGGTGCGCCAGACTAGCAACGCCCACCTGCAACGACAAACCCCCGATTACACCCTGGAATTCCGAATGCGTTGCAAAGACGGCAGTTACAAATGGATACTCGCCCGAGGACGCGCCTCGTGGGACGAAGCGGGACATCCCGTTCGCATGACCGGTTCCCACATCGACATCAGCGATCGCAAACGAGCCGAAGCCGCCCTGCGTGAAAGTGTCGCCCGGGAACGGGCTGTCTCCCGCATCATCACGCGCATGAGAAAAACCCTCGACCTGGAAAAAATTTTCAGCGCCACCACCGAAGAACTCCGCAACGCCCTCGAGTGCGATCGCGTTCTCGTCTACCACTTTCTCCCCGACTGGAGTGGAACCTACGTCGCCGAATCCGTCACTGACACCTGCCATCCCCTCATCGACACCGCCAACCAACGCCCGCAACTCACCCGCGTCGCCGTGCAGCGGGTCGGATGCGCCGCCAGCACCCTCGAAAGTGCCGACGACATCGTTCAAGATACCTATCTCCAAGAAACCCAAGGCAGCTTTTACCGCCAAGGCAAAACCTATCGCGCCGTTTCCGATATCTACGAAGCCGGATTCGACGACTGCTATATCGAACTCCTCGAACAACTCGGCGCTCGCGCTTACATTATCGTGCCGATTTTCTGCGGAAAAACCCTCTGGGGACTGCTGGCCACCTACCAAAACCAAAGTCCGCGCCAGTGGACGGCGGCCAACATCAAAATCGTCGTACAAATCGGCTCTCAACTCGGCGTCGCCGTCCAGCAAGCCGAACTCCTGGCGCGAACCCAACAGCAAGCCGTAGAACTCCAACAGGCCAAAGAAACCGCCGAAGCGGCCAACCGCGCCAAAAGCGAATTTCTGGCCAATATGAGCCACGAATTGCGAACGCCCCTCAACGCCATTCTGGGTTTTACCCAACTGTTAAAACGAGAGTTTGCCAGCGCCTCCCCCCAGGGACAGTATCTCGACACCATCGCCGGGAGCGGCGAACACCTGCTGGATTTGGTCAACGAAATTTTAGATATGTCTAAAATCGAAGCAGGACGCGTGGAACTTGAAGAACGCAACTTCGACTTGTATCGTCTCTGCGATCGCCTAGCGAGTATGCTACATCTCAAAGCCCAGGGCAAAGGAGTGAAGCTTTATTTCGATATCGGCGAAACCGTTCCCCAATTCATCCGAGCCGACGATCGCAAACTCCGACAAGTTGCCATCAACCTTTTAGGCAACGCGCTCAAATTTACTGAAACCGGAAGCGTCACCTTCCGCATTCGTCGGCGATCGCTCGACCCCGACGCCAACACTTGCCTGTTGTACTTTGCCGTCGAAGATACCGGCCCCGGCATTAGCCAGGACGAGTTGCCCTTACTGTTCGAGCCGTTCGTTCAAACCGCAACGGGATATCAGACGGGCGGCGGTACGGGATTAGGACTCACCATCGGCCAGCGTTTCGTACAGTTAATGGGAGGCGAGATCGACGTCGAAAGTCAACTCGGACGGGGATCGTGCTTTTCCTTCGAGCTTCGGGTCAAACGGGCGGCGGCCGGAGAGGTTTGCTTAGAGCGGGAGTTACCCGACACCATTACGCCGTTGGCACCCAACGAACCGAGGTATCGCATTCTTGTCGTTGAAGACGAACCGACCAACCGCAGCTTGTTAGTGCGCGTGTTAAAAACCGTCGGTTTCGATGTGCGAGAGGCTGAAAACGGCCGCGTCGCCGTCGAACGGTGGCGCGATTGGCAGCCGCATTTAATTTGGATGGATATGCGAATGCCCGTTCTCGACGGTTACGAAGCCACCCAACTCATTAAAAACTCTGCCAACGGCGATCGCACCATCGTCGTCGCCCTCAGTGCTAGTGCTTTTGAAGAAGAACACCAAGCCATTCTCGCGGCGGGATGCGACGATGTGGTGCGTAAACCCTATCGCGCTACGGAAATTCTGGCTAAAATTCAGCAACATTTGGGCGTACAGTACGCTTACGACCCGACAGAGCCACAAGAAGCCCGGCAAGAGGCGATCGCTCCCTCGACGGGGGCGATCGCAGCTCTGCCGTTATCTCCACCCGAGGACTCGTCGGAGAGGCTGCGGCGGGATACTCTACCGGCCGAATGGCTCGATCGCTTATACGATGCGGCGCTCCAAGGCAGCGACGATCGCGTGGTGGAGTTGGTGGCCGAACTCCCCGAGTCCGACGCTTCCCTCGCCCGAACCCTTACAAATTGGGCGCAAAACTTCCGCTTCGATCGCATTCTTGAATTTATCGAAGCGCCCACTGCTGATTTGCCGACTACCGACGACCCCCATAACCCATGACTGCTGACGACTCCCCCACCTACGAAATCCTCATCGTAGACGATACCCCCGATAACTTACGCTTGCTCTCGAGTATGTTGTCGCGGCACGGATATCGCGTCCGCAAAGCCCTCAACGGAAAACTGGCCTTGGTTTCGGTTCGCACGGCACCCCCCGATTTGATTTTGCTCGATATCATGATGCCGGGTCTCGATGGTTACGCAGTCTGTGAAGCTCTCAAAGCCGACGATCGAACCTGCGACGTTCCCGTTATCTTCCTCAGCGCCCTCAACGACAGCTTCGATAAAGTCAAAGCCTTCTCCCTCGGTGCCGCCGATTACATTACCAAACCCTTTCAACTCGAAGAAGTCCTGGTGCGGGTGCAGAACCAACTCAAACTCAAAGCCACCGAACGGAAAATCCGACAGCTCAATACCGATTTAGAACTGCGGGTACGGGAACGCACCGCGCAACTCCAACAGCGAACCCAGCTTCTCGAAGCGACAAACCAAGAACTTCTTGAAGAAATCCACGCCCGCCAACAAACTGAAAAGCGCCTCGCGCACATGGCGTTTTTCGACAGCCTCACGGATTTACCCAACCGCCTTCAGTTGACGAAACATCTCTCGGAGACCCTCGCTGCCTTAGCTGAGGATAACAGCCAAGGGGTGGCGGTGCTGTTTGTCGATTGCGATCGCTTTAAACTCGTCAACGACTCCCTCGGACATACTATCGGCGACGAACTCCTCAA
This sequence comes from Baaleninema sp., assembly GCF_049974805.1. Lineage (NCBI taxonomy): Bacteria > Bacillati > Cyanobacteriota > Cyanophyceae > Oscillatoriales > Oscillatoriaceae > Baaleninema > Baaleninema sp. The sequence goes on along the minus strand of NZ_JBNGCO010000159.1, from coordinate 1,204 downwards.
AGCCGTGGCCGACCAGTTGCGCCGCACCCTACCCGAAAACTGTTTTTTAGCCCGTTGGGGCGGCGACGAGTTTATCGTCTCCGTCACGGCGTCCGAGGCCGACCGTCACGCGGCAACGCTGGCGCAGCAACTCCTCGACGCCCTGGCCGAGCCGTTCGACCTATCTCACCATTCGATCTTTCTCAACACCAGCATCGGCATCGCCTGGACTCGGGACGCCGATTGTTCTCCCGAAGAGCTGTTACGCAACGCTGACGCCGCCATGTACCGCGCCAAATCCCTCGGCGGTTGTCGCTATCACTCCTTCGAGCCAGAATTTCACGCTTTGGCGGTGCAGCGGTTGCAACTGGAAAACGACCTGCGCCGCGCCTACGACGCTCGAGAATTTTTGTTGATGTATCAGCCCATCGTCAACTTGCAAACGGGGGAACTGGCCGGGTTTGAAGCCCTGTTGCGTTGGCTTCATCCTCAACGGGGAACGGTCTCCCCGGTTGATTTTATTCCCCTGGCGGAAGAAACTGGCCAAATTGAAGCGATCGGGGCGTGGGTTCTTGAAGAAGCCTGTCGCCAACTCCAGTGTTGGCAAAACCGAGGCTTGTTTTCTCCGTCGGTGTCGATGAGCGTCAACCTCTCGATGCGACAGTTCGCACAATTGGACTTTCTCGATCGTCTCGATGACATCTTAAGGCGATCGGGTATCGCTCCCCAATGTCTCAAACTCGAAATCACTGAAACGACCTTGATGGAGAATTCCCAGCGCACGCTATCGCTACTCCAACAACTCAAACGGCGGCAGATTCAAATTAGTATCGATGATTTCGGGACGGGCTATTCTTCGTTGAACTATCTTCACCGTTTCCCTGTGGATATTCTCAAAATCGATAAGTCTTTCGTGCAAAACACCGATGTCAATCCCAAGCCGTTCGGCTTAGTCCCGGCGATTTTAGCCCTGGCGCGAGCGACGGATCTCAAAGTCGTTGCTGAAGGGGTCGAAACTGTCGAACAGCGCGATCGCCTAGCCCGTCTCGGCTGCGATTTCGCCCAAGGCTATCTCTTCGCTAAACCCCTCCCCCCCGAGGCGATCGAGCAAGCTGAGTTGATGAGGTGATGAGATGGGGCTTCCTGGTGCAGAAAAGTCCTCAAACCCTAGTGACATCCTCCCGACGCTGACCCTACGGGTACAGCGCGGGCTTCCCAAGATCGC
>NZ_JBNGCO010000158.1:0-8153 GCF_049974805.1 Baaleninema sp. | reverse complement strand
CCGACGGGACAACCCTGGCTTCGGCCAGTGGAGACGGAACGGTGAAACTGTGGGAGGTCGAGAGCGGAGCACTTCTCCACGACTTCACCGATCACGAGGATGAGGTATTTCACGTGAGTTGGAGTCCCGACGGAACAACCCTGGCTTCGGCCAGTGCAGACACAACGGTGAAACTGTGGGATGCCGAGAGCGGAGAACTGCTCCACGACTTCACCGACCACGAGAATACAGTTATTCACGTGAGTTGGAGTCCCGACGGGACAACCCTGGCTTCGGCCAGTGCAGACACAACGGTGAAACTGTGGGATGCCGAGAGCGGAGAACTGCTCCACGACTTCACCAACCACGAGGATTGGGTCAGATACGTGAGTTGGAGTCCCGACGGGACAACCCTGGCTTCGGCCAGTGGAGACGGAACGGTGAAACTGTGGGATGCCGCGAGGGGAGAACTGCTCCACGACCTCACCGACCACGAGGGTGGGTTCTCTCACGTGAGTTGGAGTCCCGACGGGACAACCCTGGCTTCGGCTAGTGCAGACGGAACGGTGAAACTGTGGGATGCCGAGAGCGGAGAACTTCTCCACGACCTTACCGACCACGAGGATGTGGTCAATCACGTGAGTTGGAGTCCCGACGGGAAAACCCTGGCTTCGGCCAGTTTCGACGGAACGGTGAAAGTGTGGGATGCCGAGAGCGGAGAACTTCTCCACGACCTTACCGACCACGAGGATGTGGTCAATCACGTGAGTTGGAGTCCCGACGGGAAAACCCTGGCTTCGGCCAGTTTCGACGGAACGGTGAAAGTGTGGGATGTTGATGCCGATCGATTACTGGAAAAAATCTGTACGCGCCTCCAGAACTATCTGCGTGACAACCCCGAAGTGAGCGACGAAGACCGACATTTGTGCGACGGAATTGCCACGTCCCGCCCGTCCGATTAATCGCCCTCTGTTAACTATCCCTCTTCCAACAGTTCCAACAACGCTTCCTCCGACAACAGCGGAATTCCCAACTTCTCGGCTTTGGCCAACTTCGACCCCGCCGAATCGCCAACCACCACGTAATTGGTTTTCTTACTCACCGAACCCGTCACTTTCCCCCCGGCTTTCTCGATGAGCGATTTGGCCTCGTTGCGCGTCAGGTGGGGAAGGGTTCCGGTGAGAACGAAGGTTTGACCCTGTAGACGGGCGTTGCTTTCGGTTTCGGGTTGGCTGGCGGTTCCTTGCAGTTGCAATCCGGCTTCCCGCAGGCGATCGACCAACTCCCGATTCGCCGGAATCCCAAACCAATCTACAATGGCACTGGCAATAATTTCCCCAATTCCCTCGACAGCGGCGATATCCTCCACCGTCGCCGTCGCCAACTCGTCTACGCTGGGGAAACGCTGCGCTAGGGTTTGGGCGTTGACGCTTCCCACGTGACGGATTCCCAATCCGTACAGTACGCGAAACCAGGGTTGCTGTTTGGAAGACTCGATGGACTCAACGAGGTTTTGGGCGGATTTTTTCCCCATCCGTTCCAACACCACCAGAGTCTCGGGTTGCAACTGGTACAAATCCGCCACGGACTGCACGAAACGGCGATCGACCATTTGCGAGACTAGCTTTTCCCCCAATCCGTCGATATCCAACGCACCGCGACTCGCCCAATGTTTCAGCGACCCCCGCAAAATCGCCGGACAGGATGCGTTGACACAGCGCGTCACCGCTTCGTCTTCGGGCTTCACAACGGGTTGACCGCACTCGGGGCAGGAATTTGGCATTTCCACCGCTGGGGCGTTCTCTGGGCGCAATTCGAGGAGGACGCGCACCACTTCGGGGATGATTTCTCCGGCTTTGCGAACCACGACGGTATCGCCGAGGTGTAAATCCAGTTCTGCAATGCGATCGCCGTTGTGCAACGTCGCGCGAGAGACGGTGGTTCCCGCCAGTTCCACGGGTTGCAGGTTGGCGACAGGGGTTAACGCCCCCGTGCGCCCCACTTGTACTGTCACCGATTCGACGGTGGTGGGAACTTCTTCGGCGGGATATTTCAGTGCGATCGCCCATCGTGGGGCTTTTTGCGTAAATCCGAGGCGCTGTTGTAACTCGATGTCGTTGAGTTTCACCACCACGCCGTCTGTCATGTAAGGAAGTTGGCGGCGTTGGCTGTCCCAGCGATCGTAATATTGCGCCACGTCTTCCACGGAACGACAAATCGTCTGATTGGGATTGACGAGAAAGCCGAATTCTTGCAGTTTTTGCAAAGCTTCTTCGTGGGTGTGAAAGGGTCGATCGCCGTCTTCTCCGGGTATATATAAGGTATAGGCAAAAAATTGAAGTTGGCGTCGATCGACCACCCGAGGATCGAGTTGTCGCAGGGTTCCGGCCGCGGCGTTTCTCGGGTTTGCAAACGGGGCTTCGCCGTTGGCTTCTCGGTCTTGGTTGATTCGATCGAACGTCTCGATGGGCAAAAACGCTTCTCCCCGAACTTCTACGCGACTGGGGGGATTGTCAACTTGCAGTTTTAAAGGGATCGATCGAATGGTTTTAACGTTTTGCGTAATCTCTTCTCCGGTTTCTCCATCGCCTCGCGTCGCACCTCTCACTAAAATGCCGTTTTCGTAAGTCAACGCCAACGCCGAACCGTCGATTTTCAGTTCGCAAACATACTCGGGGTCGATGGGATTTTCCAGTTGGTTTTTCCAGCGTTTTTCCCAATTGGCAAATTCTTCGATGTTGAAGGCGTTATCGAGGCTGTAGAGGGGAATGTTATGTTTGACGGATTGGAATCGATCGGCGGGTTGGTCGCCAACTCGTTGCGTGGGGCTATCGGGGGTGACGAGTTCGGGATGTTCGGCTTCGAGGGTTTGCAGTTCTCGATAGAGTCGATCGTACACCTCATCTTCCATGATGGGGTTATCTTCGACGTAGTACGCATAGGCGGCTTTTTGCAGTTGTTCGCGCAACTGTTCGGCTCGTTTTTGAATTTTTTCTTTGGGGGGATTCATGGTGTTAATTAATAATCAATAATGGATGATAGGTTGGGTGGATGAACGGAACCCAACCATTACAAGTATTGCGTTTGAGATTCAAATCATGTCTTAATTTTAATACAAAAATATGCCTTTTGTCAATTTTTAAATGTTTTAAAAAATAAAAATGTTGCCGCTTAAATCTTGTTTTAAGTTACAATAATTGCAAGCATTATTTTTAACACTTAATTCATGTATGAATACAAAAACATGAATTTTATTAATTCTTGAAATAATGTAATTAAATCAATAAATATAAACGATTGAATTTTATTTCAATATAATTGTATTATTGGGTTTCGCTTCGCTTCACCCAACCTACATAAAATCATATAATTTAAGCGACTTGAAATCAATTTAATCAATCCCATGACCGACGCAAAATCTAAAATGTTTCTGACGCCGACGACCCGATCGATCCTCGCCTTCGGTGCAATATTCAGCGGACTCGCCGTCGCGTTGGGGGCCTTTGCATCCCACGGATTGCGGGGACAATTGAGCGATCGATCCCTGGAAACCTTCACCACGGGGGTACGATATCAGCTATACCACGGCTTAGCCTTGTTGGTGGTGGGATTGCTATCGCAACACCTGGCATCTCGGTGGTTGCAAAGCGCAGGTATCGCCTTCATCGCGGGAATTTTACTGTTTTCGGGGAGTTTGTACGGATTGAGTTTACAGGGAATTCCCCTCCTCGGAATCGTGACGCCCCTCGGTGGCGTGGCGTTCCTCCTCGGTTGGACTTGTCTGGCGATCGCGGCGATCGTCGCTAAGCCTCAAGCCTGAAGTTTTGTTGGTTAAGATGGCAAAAGATGACGGTCGATCGCACCCCGGCTCGATCGCGTCGCAGAGGGACAACTCGCCAGCACCTAAAATGACCGTTACAGTAAAAACCGAACGTACCTCGAAATTCCTCGAACCCGGTTTGTACGTCAGTTGGTTCGCCGCCGGATTCGCAGGGTTGGCGTTAATCCTGTCTTGGTTTCTCGGAAACACCGTCATCAAAGAAACCGTACAGGTTCCCCCCGAGGATTCCGTCGAACTGACGACGTTAGAACTGAAACCGAGAGCGATCGGGGCGACGCGCATCAACGCCGTGGCGCAAATTCCCACCAATCGCTGGGTGACATACGAACTGCAACTGCTTGACGCCGAAGGAAATCCCATCGCCTCCGCCCTCAAACAAGCCTGGAAAGAATCGGGAACCTGGTACGAAGACGGCGAATCGGGAACTTGGCAAGAATCCGATTTACGGGCGGGTTTGGACGTACAGGCGCAAAAAGACAAGGAACCCGTCACCCTCGCCATCGCCGTCTTGGAATACACCGACACCTCGGGAAATCCCATCGAACAAGCGGTTCCTATTCGCGTGAACGTACAACAGGGCGTTGTAGACGGACGGTATTTGTGGCCCGGTGCGATCGCTACGCTGATTTTAGCCTTCCTGACAGGGCGGGCGATGAAAGAAAGCGGACGCCTGGTGTTGAATAAAAGTATCCGCGATAGCGATGTGGGCGATCGAGCGGTGATGGGCGGAAAAAACAACCTCCTCAAACTCGATATCGATATCGCCTCCGACGAACACACTCCCCAAACGCTGCGAGTTCAACTGTGGATTCGCGACGGAAACGGCGAGGAAATCTACGCCAAAATTTACCCCGTTCGTCCTCGCCGCATTACGGAAGACATTTATAAATCTGAAGTGGTGGCGTATTTCCAATTTCCCGAAAAAGCCTCTTACGGATTTTACGTGGAAGTGACGCCAGACGGGCCGATCGATCTCACTTCTCTAAAAGTATTCGATCGCGTGCGCACTTCCGGTTCGGTAGAAGTGGTTCGCATCGAACCGGAGGTTTAAACCCAAACTTGAAATCTTTACCTTTTGAGACCCAACTCCCATGATTTTAGTTCGCCTGTTAGCCCTCTCGAGTTTACCCATCGCCACCTCCGCAGCCTGGGCGGGATACAGCCAGCGATCGGCCTTACAACTGCGACAAGAACAACAATCGGCCTATTGGCCCCGTCACGGAACCAGTCTTTCCGGCGGCTACTCGCGAGGGGTTTGGATTATGACCCCCAGTCGCAGCGACTACGGCGGCTTTCGCGGCGGCGGACCCGGAAGCGGGAAGTAATGGAGAGTTGAACGTTGACCATCGATCGCGGAATTTGGATTTGAGAGCAATTTGACTTAAAAACCCCGGTATCTGTCCGATACCGGGGTTTGTGGATTTTTAATGGGGAAGAGAAACTAGCCGTCCATACAATCAGAACTAATCGGAACCAAATCTCCTTGTCGCGTGAGTCCCAAGAACATGGGTTCGTGAGGCGGAATGGGTTTACCAGTTAGGACACAACGCTCCTCCTTCTCGGCTGTGGCGGGAATGCTGGCTCGAATGTCAGCCTTTGAAAACTGCGGTTTGTAGTCGCCGGACTTATACTGAACGTAATTCCAGAGGATGTCGCGAACCAGTGCCTGATACCCTTGAGACCCTGAAAGCTTCTTGAGTCTGTCCTTGAGTTCTCGCTCCAGACGGATGCTAGTCACTTCCATCTCCGTGGTCGAGGTACGAGGTCGAGTGGGGGTACGCATCGAAAATTTCCTCCAATAGGTGGACAATGCTTGTACTATTAGTGTAGTATGCAGAAAGTTAGAATGAAATACTAGCATTTCCCCAAAGAAACCGTGAAACCGCTTTCGCCCCAAGTATTCGATCGACCCTCCGTTTCTCCTGTCGTTGCAAGTACCTATTTCGGTATCGACGCAACGACCGGAGGCGAGATGTCGATCGAGAGAGAGCGAAACCGGTATTTCTCCGTCAGCGCAATTTTGCCAAACGGCGGGGAACTACATCACAACGAATCAAATTGCCACTCAGATCGAAAATCGATCGATCGTTACGATCTGTTTTTAAAACACATAGGACGCGGGGGGTATCGAAATGCCATCGGCCCCACCTAACTTGTTGTAAACCACTGTGTGACCCCCGCTTCTCCTGACCCGCGAAGCGGGGGTTTTGCGTAAGGAGACAAACCGTGACTGGTATAACAGGAATACCCGGTGTAACCGATGTATTGAGGCAATCGGTAGTTGTCTTTTCCCAGAACTACCTTCCCATCAGCCGCATTAACGTGCGACGTGCCATCGTCTTGTTGCTGACGGGGAAAGCCGAACCCCTGGATTTGACCGAAAATGCCAGTATTTGGCAAGTTCGATCGCCCTCAATGGTTCTCGAAGTTCCCGAACACATTCGCATGAAGTTCACTGGAACCGAACGCATCTGGAAAGTTCCCCGCGTCAACCGTCGGGAAGTCCTGCGACGAGACAACCACACTTGTCAGTATTGCGGTAGTCATCGAAACCTGACCTTAGATCACGTCCTTCCCAAATCCAAAGGCGGACCTCACAGCTGGGATAACGTCGTTACCGCCTGTAGTAGCTGCAACTCCCGCAAAGGCGATCGAACCCCCGCACAAGCCGGAATGAAGTTGCGATCGAAACCCAAAGCGCCGATGCACCCCACCGTTGCTTTCGCCGAACAGTTCTGGCGAGAACAAAAACTCGACAGGTTGTAACGGCGTTAACGGTGCAGTCGTCCGCCATCTGTCCCCCTCATTCGTCGTTCCCTACGGGGAAAGCCAGCCATGCTGAAGTTGACCTATACCGAAACCAACTTGCACCTGGAATACTTGGCGAGTTCCCCCGAGGAACTTGTCACCCGTCGCGTCAAACTTGCCATGCGGACGGGGACGCCTCTGTGTGTCGAACCGAGTCAAGCCTCGTTTTTGCTACCCGTGGATTTACCCGGATTGCAACAACTGGCGGAAACCGCGCGGCGCCAAGGGGTCGATTCCCTGGAACTCTATCCGGCTGACGAAGACTTCATCGAAGTCAGTTTGCGCGGGACTTGGCTGGCGACCGATGGGGACATCGCTGAAGGACTCTTCGTAACCTCGCTGACGCCGTTCTGCGAAACTTCGATCGCCAAACTCTGGAAAGCAGCGGCGATCGATGCCTCCTGCGTCCGCGATTGATTGAAAAAGTGAATTGAACCCAGACCCCCGACATCTCCCAAAATGCCGGGGGTCTAGCCTTTAAACCTGAATTTGCGTCACCGCAATCTTGCCCGAAAAACAGACATCCACATCAGTTTCCGGCATTCGTTGGCGTCCTTGATAGTTCCCCTCATAGACGAACGCCTCGCCGTCAAGGCGAAACTGAACGGGTAACGGACAGCGACTCGGTTGGCAAAACACGATTTCCGGGTCGTCGTCCCCATCGCAGTGGGGTAAATTAACGTTCCAAAACGCCCCGGATTCCAACGGTTGCGCCATCAGTTCCGTTAACACCTTCGTTCCCAACCGCATCGTCGTCTCCCAGTCGAGAGGTTTGAGACGGTTGCGATATTGCGAAATGGCAATCGCCGGAATTCCGTGAAACGCCGCTTCTCGCACAGCGGCGACAGTTCCCGAAATGTACTCGTCAACCCCCATATTCCCCCCAGCGTTAATACCAGACAGTACCCAACTCGGGTTCGGACAAAGGTGAGACAACGCCAATCGCGTACAATCGGCGGGAGTGCCACCAACTGCGAACTCCGTCGCGTTTCGCCGTTCCACGTGAATCGGTTGGTGGGTGGTGACTTGATGTCCGCAACCCGAGAGTTGTCCTTTCGGGGCGACGAACACCGGGGTTTCTGCCGTTACCTGTTTGAGAGCGTCGAGAAGGGCGAGGATTCCGGGGGCGTCGATACCGTCATCGTTGGTGAGTACGATGGCCATGGAGTGTCTAGAACTATGAGAATTGAAGCGTTGCCCTCACGTTACCACGGAGCGGGTAGTGCTGTCGTTGAGAATTGGGGTTTGTGGGGTTTTTGCGAGGTCTTTTGGGTACAGATCCCCGGCATCTTGGAGATGCCGGGGATCTGGAAATTGAGTGCGCCCAATTCGATGAATTTACATAATTGAGATGCACCCGTCGATGAGGGTGTGGACTTGGGGAAAGAAGAACTCGATAAAGTAGTCGAGATAGTCTTCGATGGCTTCTTCCCAGGGTTGGTCGTAATGGGCGTTTGGGGTATCCAAAACGTCCGCAACCCGAGAGTTGTCCTTTCGGGGCGACGAACACCGGGGTTTCTGCCGT
>NZ_JBNGCO010000157.1:0-8192 GCF_049974805.1 Baaleninema sp. | reverse complement strand
AAATGCTTTCTCTAAGAAGCTTTCGAGACTTGCCACCTTAAGTGACCCGTACCAGACAGTTTAATCAGACAGTTTAATAAAAGGGGTAAAAAGTCTCGACAAAAAGATTGGATTATGGTAAAATTTAATTTTTTGATATAAAAAAATCCCAAGGCAAAGTATTATAGACCACGCCGTTACTGTCGTTTTTGGGTAATTAGAGCGTCGAATTTCGACCCAAGTAACAAGATTTAAACAACAGCAGTTTTCCAGTTCAAAGCAATCAGTTGTTTGAAACTCTCGTTGTCGAGTTCCGTCAGCCAGGATTCGTCGTTTCCGACGATCGCACTGGCGACTTTTTCTTTGTCTTCTTCTTGGTCTTCCCAGGTGCGATCGATCTGTTTTTCCACCGTTCCCACCGTCACGAACTTATGAAGGAAAACCTTTGGGCTTTGACCGATACGGAACGCGCGATCGGTGGCTTGATTTTCCACCGTCGGATTCCACCAGCGATCGAAGTAAAAAACAGGGTTAGCTTTCGTCAGGGTAATTCCCATGCTACCGGCTTTCAGGGATAAAATAAACGCCGAGGTTTCGGTATCGGGTTCTTGAAATTCCTCGATCGCGCGTTCTCGTTTCTTGGCGGAGGTTCCCCCGTGGAGGTAGTAGGGATTCAACCGGAGATCCGGTTTTAAATACCGTTACAAGGCTGCGTCAATTTCCGCAAACTGCGTGAAAATCAACAGACTTTCCACCTCTGATCGAATTTCTTCAATCATCTCACCCAATCGCTTGAACTGATGCGATCGCCCGGTTGGAAACTCGCTGTTGTCTTTCAGAAACTGGCGGGGATGGTTGCCAATTGGCTTGAGTTTCCTCAAGGTCGAGAAAATCAAGCCGCTGCGTTGGATTCCCTCAGCATTGTCCAATTGTTCGGTGACATCTTCTACCACCGCTTCGTCAAGCGACGCCTGTTCTGTGGTCAAGTTGCAGTATGGTTTGTGTTCGACTCGATTCGGGAAGTCTGGGTTGAAGAATTTTCATCATGGACTGTCCCCTAACCCAACCTCTGTAACCCTCTAGATTTCGCGAGGTGCCTTGGGCTGAATCAACAGGGCTACCACCAAACTGGGGGTTCCGCCAATTAACCCAAATAGCAGCCACCATCCCAAAGCGTAGCCTTTGCGAGTGGCGACAACCGCCGCCGCCGTACCCACTATGCCATGAGCGAGGCACAATCCGGCGACGGTGAGGGGAGAGAGTTGGGAGATATCAAACATCGAACCTAGAGGAAGTCACAGATGTTAACAGGGTATCGCATCGGTTGAGAAGGGCTGGCCAAGAAACCCGGTTTTTCGGGTCTAGCTTCCCCTGAAAACCGGAAATTCGTTAAAAAAACGGGTTTTGGCGGAGTCTTGCCTCGATTGAGAAGGGTCAGAGGAGCCAGGGAGAAGGGAAGGAATTCTCAATTATCAACTCTCAATTATCAACTCTCAATTCTCAATTGTCTGTCCTTGTCCCCTGCGTCAGGCTGCGCCCAGGATGCTGGCTAACAGGGCTTTTTGGACGTGCATTCGGTTTTCGGCTTGATCCCAAACGCGAGATCGATCGCCTTCGAGTACCGATTCGGTAATTTCTTCGCCGCGATGGGCTGGGAGACAGTGCAGGACAATGGCTTCGGAGTCGGCTTTGGCGAGTAAGTCGTTGTTGATTTGATAGGGTTGGAAGCGGGGAAGTCGATCGTCGGCTTCCGATTCCTGTCCCATGCTGGCCCAAACGTCCGTGTAGAGAACGTTGGCGTCTTTGACGGCGGCGATGGGGTCTTGCGTCACTGTGACTTCGCTGCGTCCGTTGGCGATGGCTTTGGCTTTTTCCACGATATCCGGGTTGGGTTCAAAGCCTTGCGGGGTGGCGACGCGCACGTTGGCACCGGTCATCGCACAGCCGAGTAACAGAGAGTGGGCGACGTTGTTTCCGTCTCCGACGTAAGTTAAGGTGGTGCCTTCGATGCGGCCGAACTGTTCCCGTACCGTCAGCAAGTCCGCCAACGCCTGACAGGGATGGGCCAAATCCGTCAGAGCGTTAATCACGGGAATCTCCGCGTAGCGGGCGAAGGTTTCCAAGTCTTCTTGAGCGAAAGTACGAATCGCCACGACATCGAGATAGCGATCGAGAACGCGGGCGGTATCGGCCAGAGGTTCGCCGCGACTGACTTGAGTCACGCTGGGATTGAGATCGATGGCCTGGCCGCCGAGTTGGAACATGGCCGCCGAAAAGCTGACGCGGGTGCGCGTCGACGCTTTAGAAAACACCAGTCCCAGGAGCTTAGGACAGTGGGGCGTCACCTTTCGGCCCTTCATTTCAGCAGCCAAGTGCAGCAAACCTCGAACCTCCTCTGGGCTGAGGTCTGCTAGACTCAAAAAATCGCGTCCTATCAGTCCAGTCATATTCAATCGGTGTATTAATACTTGACGTTTTATCGCAAGGCGCGAAAAGCGTGCCGTAACCTCGGTTCGAGAACTCTGTTGAAGCTTTACCCAAAACTTCGACTCGAGATCGATGGCTCGCCAACCCTGGCGACCCGGTTACAGCCTCGTCTCATCGCCGCATCTTGACCTTTATCCGTGCGCGTGTCTGGGCGCTCTCGCGTTTGAGATATGGCGAGATTGATAGAATATACCACAAGCCCTTGATGGGATTTGGTTCGTTGCCAGCCCTCACGACGGTCGCCCCGACTCCGATTCCAAAGCTCTCGATGAAGCGATGATGTCTATTTCTGGCTACCAGATCGTTGAAGAAATCGATCGAAGTGCCAAAACCGTTGTGTATCGCGGCTACCGCCAGCACGACCAACGGCCTGTCATTCTCAAAACCCCTCGAGCGGACTATCCCGATCTCGACGATCTCGCCCGCATTCGCCACGAATACGAGATCGCGACATCCCTCGAGAGTCCCTATTTAGTCAAAGCCTACGGACTGGAACCTTACGGAAACCACCATCTGGCGGCGATTTACGAAGATATCGGCGGGCGATCGCTCCAGGCTGTGACCCGCGATCGCCGCCTGTCCCTGCCAGAGGGTCTCGAGATTGCCATTCAACTGGCACAAGCCTTACGAGACCTGCATTTGGCGAAAATCGTTCACAAGGACATCAAGCCGCAAAACATCATTTACAACCCAGACACCGGGCGCGTCCAACTGATCGATTTCGGTATCGCCTCGCGACTGTCTCAAGAACGGCCCAGCCTCGACCCCGCCAACACCCTCGAAGGGACGCTGGCGTATCTGTCGCCGGAACAAACGGGACGCACGAACCGCCCCCTGGACTTCAAGAGCGATTTTTACTCCTTCGGCGTCACCTTCTACGAACTGCTGACGGGACAGCTTCCCTTTCGCAGCGACGACGCTTTGGAAATGGTTCACTACCACATTGCCAAAGTCCCGACGCCGCCGGAAGTCCTCGATGATAGGATTCCCGGGCAACTGTCGGATTTGGTGATGAAGTTGCTCTCGAAAACCGCCGAAGACCGCTATCAAAGTGCCTTCGGCTTGATTGCCGACTTGCAGGAATGTCACCGACAGTGGGACGCCTACGAAACGATTCGCCCGTTTCCCCTGGGACGACAAGACGTTTCGATTCGCTTGGAGATTCCCGCCAAACTCTACGGACGAGAACGGGAAGTCCAACGGTTGATGGAAGCTTTCGCCCGAGTCAGTGGTACGGCGTTTTGTCGCCTCGAGGATACGCCGTCGCCCCCCGCTTCTTCTTCTTCGGGTGGGGTGGCGTTTTTGATGGTGGCGGGATATTCCGGGGTGGGAAAATCCGCCCTGGTGCGGGAAATTCACAAACCCGTCGCTCGCTGTCGGGGCTATTTCGCCAGCGGTAAGTTCGAGCGGTTGAAGCGCAACGTTCCCTATTTTGCGTTTTTACAGGGGTTGTCGGAACTGGCAGAGCAACTGTTGTCTGAAAGTCCGGCGCGGGTAGCCCAGTGGAAACAGCGGCTCTCTGAGATGTTGGGGACGAACGCGGCGGTGGCGGTGGAGATTCTGCCGGAACTGTTGCCGGTGTTGGGGCTGCAGCCGCCGGCGCCGGTGTTGGGGTCGTTGGACGCGCAAAACCGCCTCAACGAGGTGTTTCAAACGCTGTTGCGGGGGTGCGCTCGACCGTCTCGTCCGTTGGTGTTGTTTCTCGACGATTTGCAATGGGCGGATTCGGCGTCGTTGAAGTTGCTCAAGGTTTTGTTGAGCGAACGCGCCAACGAGTCGCTGTTAATTGTGGGGGCCTATCGGGATAACGAGGTGACGCCGACTCATCCGCTGATGCTGTTGTTGGACGAGTTGCGCCATCGGGGAATTGTGTGGGATACCATCGCCTTGAACAATCTCGATCGCGCCTGCGTGGAGGCACTGGTGGCGGATACGCTTCGCTTGCCTCGGGAGGCGGTGCGATCGCTGGCGGATTTGCTCGATCGCAAAACCGATGGCAATCCCTTTTTTTTAACGCAGCTGTTACTGTCCCTCGAACGAGAGAATTTGTTGACCCTCAACCCGGACACGGGACGCTGGACGTGGGATTTGGGGCAACTGGAAAATTTGGATATTTCGGAAAACGTCATCGAGTTGACGGTGCGGAAGCTGCGGACGCTGCCGTTGGAAACGCAAAATTTGTTGATGCTGGCCTCTTGTATCGGCAACCGCTTCGAGTTGAGCGTGCTGTCGGTGGTCAACGAACGCTCGCAGCAGCTGACAGCCCAAGACCTCTGGCCGGCAGTGCGATCGGGTACGATCGTCCCCCTCAACGCTGCCTACAAGATTCCCCTCGCTCTCGACCCAGAGGCTGACGAAGACCGCAAAGCCGACCTTGATCGCTTTAACATCGCCTATAAATTCCTGCACGATCGCGTCCAACAAGCCGCCTACTCCCTGATTTCGCCGGAAATTCAACAGGACGTGCGGGTACAAATCGGTAAGTTGCTGTTGAACGATACGCCGTCGGAGGCTCTTGAAGAGCGGATTTTCGAGATCGTCAACCAACTGAACGCGGGGGCGGCGTTGATGGTGCGACCCGAGGAAAAACGACAACTGGCTCAGTTGAATTTAATCGCCGCCCGCAAAGCCAAAACGGCCGCCGCTTACGAAACCGCTCAGGAGTATCTCGAAGTGGGACTGGCGGCCATGGCGCAGTCCGGATGGACGCTCGATTACGAGGTGACGGTGGCGCTACACTTGGAGGCGATCGCTGTAGCGGCGGTCAATACTCGCTTCGAGAAGGCCGAAGCCCTGGCCCAAACCGTCCTCCACCATGCCAACAACCGCCTCGATAAAGCCAAAGCCTACCAGTTACAAGCCTTGGTTTACGGCATTCAAAACCAAATCGATCGCGCGTTGAATATGGGGAAAGCAGCGGTGGAAATGCTCGGCATTACTTGGGAAGATACCCCCATGCCCCGCAACCCTCGGGGATTGCTCCCTCCGAGCGATCGCCTCGACCTGCTTTCGCCCCTCGAAAACGCTTACGATCGCCTGGCGATGACGCTGTTGAGTTCCATCGCCGTCACCGCCGCCTTTACCGATGCGGACATGCTGCGACAGGCCGTCTTGATGCAGTTGAAATTGAGTTGGCAACAGGGACACAGTGCCGAGTCCGCCGCCGCTTACGCTTGGTACGGTGCCTTGCTGTGCGGTTTGACGGACGACCCCAAAGCCGCCCGAGAAGCAACCGACATCGCCCGGAAACTTCTCGACGGCGACGAGACCGGTCAGTTTGAAGGGTTGGTGGCGGCGGTGACGGCCGGTCGCGTCGAACCCTGGTCTCGACCGCTGCGATCGCTGCTGCCACAACTGCGGGAAGGACTGCAACGGGCGCGAGAGGTGGGGGATTTAGCGGCATGCGGTCACGCGGCAACGGCCTACTGTTCGGCGGCGTTTTGGGCCGAGGCCACCCTGTCGGGGGCGGCGCGACATCTGGATACGGCCGTCGCCCTGTTGCGGGAAATCGCCCAGGACGCGGCGCTGGCTTGTGCGTTGGTGTGGCGTCAGTTGGCGGCCGGTTTGGAAGGGGAAACGGAGATATCCGAGGCGTCGAACGGGGAGTTTGACGCCCTGGCGACGGCGATGCCCCATTGGCGGGAAACTCACCAACGGGCGGCGCTGTACTGCGGTTATGTGGCGCAAACGGTGTTGGGGGTGTTGATGTCGGACTTTGCGTCGGCGCAGGAGGCGGCGGAAGCGGCGGAGGCGTTAAAGGCGATCGCGCTGGGAACGGTCGATCGCGCCTATCAGGTGGCTTACGGGTTGTTGGCGCAACTGGCTGCGGCTGACAGCCTGGAGGACTTCGCCGAGGCGGAAGCCGACCTGTCTCAGTTGCGACGTTGGGCGAAACGCACGCCCCAGAATTTCCAACATTTGCTGGAGTTGGTGGAGGCGGAACGGTATCGCGTGGCGGGGGACTATCTTAATACGATGGATACCTTCGATCGCGCTATCGCCACGGCTAAGGAATACGGCCACGGTCGAGAAGTGGCTTTGGCCAACGAACGCGCCGCGCGGTTTTATTTCGATTGGGGTCGCGAGTCCATCGCCGGATTGTATTTGTCGGAAGCGCACCGCAGCTATCAAGCTTGGGGCGCGACGGCGAAGGTACGGGCTTTGTGCGATCGCTATCCGGAGTGGTTGGGAGATGCGACGGCGGCGACGGAATGGCAGTTCGATCGAACTTTGACTCTCAACACTGACCAAAGCCGCCGCGTTTGGGAAACAGCCCTCAACCGTCCCACGGATACGCTGGTTCGCGCCAGCGGGACGGAGTTCTTTCGCGCGACCGCCATTGAAGCCACTCATGTTTTATCCAGCGAAATCGTCCTCGAATCGCTGTTGAAAAAACTGATGAATATCGTCCTGAAAAACGCTGGGGCGCAAACGGGGTTTTTGATGTTGGCGCAGCGGTACGATTCGCCGGAATTGGAGACCGACAGCACCACGGACGTAACTCAGTTGATGGTGGAAGCTTCGGGAACGGTGACGACGGAACAGGTGACGGTTCGTCAGTCCATCGCTGTGGAAGCTTGCGAGTCCTTGCCGAAATCGGTGATTTATTATGTGGCGCGACGGCGGGAAAGTGTGGTTCTCAACGATGCGGCGGAGGCGTCGAAGTTCGCCAACGACCCCTATATTCAGCAGTTTAAGCCGCGATCGCTGTTGTGTTACCCCATCGAACGTCAGGGAAAACTCGTTGGGGTGTTGTATTTGGAAAATAATTTGACGGTGGGGGCGTTTACGCGCGATCGATTGGATTTGTTGGGGTTGCTCTGTTCGCAAGCGGCGATTTCGATCGAAAACGCCACCCTCTATCGCAATTTGAAACGCTCGGAACGGCTGGAACGGGAACGCAGTCAGGAACTCGAACGGTTGCTGCGGGAACTGAATCAGGCGCAGCTTCAGTTGATTCAAAGTGAGAAAATGTCGGCCTTGGGTCAGTTGGTGGCGGGAATCGCCCACGAGATTAACAATCCGGTCGGGTTTATTGTGGGGAATTTGACCCTCGCGGACAATTACATCAAGGATTTGAGCGAACACCTACAAATGTATCGCGATCGATTTCCCGATCCCGGAGAGGAGTTCGAGGACCACGCGGAGGAAATCGATTTGGCTTATCTCCTCGAAGACGCGCCGAAGTTGATGTCCTCGATGCAGATGGGGATCGATCGCATTCGCCAAATTAGTAAAGCCTTGCGAACCTTTTCCCGTACGGATACGGACAAGCCAGTCCGGACGAATCTCCACGACAACCTCAGCAGTACGCTGCTGATTCTCAAGCATCGCTTGAAAGCCAACGAGAATCGCCCGGAAATTCAAGCCATCGAACGTTACGGCGACATTCCCGAAATTGAATGTTACGCGGGACAGTTGAACCAGGTGTTTACCAACCTCATCGCCAACGCCATCGATGCCATTGAAGAAGCCTGTCAGAACCGCAGCTATCAGGAATTACAGGCGTCTCCCCATTGGATTTCCATTGAAACCGGAGTCTCGGAGGACGAAGAACGGGTGTTTGTTCGCATTTCCGATAACGGCGTGGGAATGTCGGAAGCGGTTCGATCGAATATGTTCGAGCGGCAGTTTACGACGAAACCCGTCGGGAAAGGGACCGGCTTAGGACTGTCGATTTCTCGGCAAATTATTGTTGAGAAACATGGGGGATCGATCGCCTGTCA
>NZ_JBNGCO010000156.1:0-8324 GCF_049974805.1 Baaleninema sp. | reverse complement strand
AATGGCAGCGTTATTGAAAATTGGTATAAATCCATATATCACAAAAAACTATTTTTGTCTATATTATTTAATAAAAATTATTTTAATAAAAATGAATTGAATGCGATTCCGATAAGAGAAGTTGCCAAAATTCCTCACCCTATCCCCGGGGGGGATGGTTGGGGGGATAGTTAGGGGGACGCCGAGTTGAGAAAAACGGCTGTTTGAGATTTGGATTCCGTATAATATCCCAACCCACCCGTACAGCGATTATCGAAAATGGAAAATAGACCGAAGGATGTGCCGGGCAAAAGACAGACGCGATCGCAGTGTTCGATCGCGTCCGAGAAGTGCGACGACATCGAGCGTCTAGATTAACTTAACAGCCCGCAATCCAAGCAGCAGAACCACGGCCAGACCGAACGCGCCGCCGAGCATTAACAGATACGCCAGAACACCAGACATTTGGCTATCTCCTTTATTATCTCAATACTGAATCGAACTTCATTAAACCATGACGCAGTCCGTTATTCCTGTGAACTTGCCGCAAAACCCTTACGAAATCGCGATCGCGTCCGACGGAATCGATCGCCTCGGAAGTTGGATGAAATCCCTTCACCTGGGGAAAAAGGCGATGGTGGTGTCCAACCCGACCGTATTCGGTCACTACGGAAAACGGGCGATCGAATCCTTGAAAGATGCAGGATTTCAGGTGTCTCACTACCTGTTCCCCGACGGCGAGGAATACAAAACCCTCGACTCGATTCGAGGACTGTACGACGCCGCGTTGGAGGCGAAACTCGAACGTTCTTCGACAATGGTGGCACTTGGTGGCGGCGTCGTCGGAGACATGACCGGATTTGCAGCGGCCACTTGGCTGCGGGGGATTCACTTCGTGCAAGTTCCCACCTCGTTACTGGCGATGGTGGACGCCTCCATCGGCGGTAAAACGGGGGTCAACCATCCCCAAGGGAAAAACCTCATCGGGGCGTTTTATCAACCGCGACTGGTGTTAATCGACCCGACGGTGTTGAAAACCCTTCCGGAACGGGAATTTCGCGCGGGAATGGCAGAAGTCATTAAATACGGCGTGATTTGGGATGGGGAACTGTTCGGACAGTTGGAAGCTGCCGAGACGCTCGATCGCATCGAACATTTATCCCCGGAACTGTTACGAGAGATTTTAGTGCGATCGTGTCAAGCGAAAGCTGAAGTGGTCAGTCAAGACGAAAAAGAAGCGGGACTGCGGGCGATTCTCAACTACGGCCATACCATCGGTCACGCCGTCGAGAGTTTGACGGGATACACGGAACTGTTACATGGAGAAGCAGTCGGAATCGGGATGGTGGCCGCCAGTCGCCTCGCCGTTACGATGGACTTGTTAGACCGCAGTTGCGACGATCGACAGTTGGCTTTGGTTCAAAAAGCCGGACTTCCGACGCAAATTCCCCAAGGGGTGGACTTCGATGCCATCGTCGCCAAATTACAAACCGATAAAAAAGTCAAAGACGGCAAAGTTCGCTTCGTCTTACCCACAGCAATCGGTAAAGTCACCGTGACCGATCGCGTCACCGAAGACCTCGTGCGATCGGCGTTGGAAACCCTGCGCTAGAAACCCTGCGCTAACAGCGTTTAATCGCTTCGTCAGAAAACGATCGCGCCAGCGATCCTGAAGTTTCTTGAAAGTTTTCTGGCGAACCGGCCCGTTCTACTGCATACTCGTATCGTTCTAGGTTCGATCGAGACTGCACCGTGGGACAACGCAAACGGATCGGAATTCTCACCAGTGGCGGCGACTGTGCCGGACTCAACGCCGCCATTCGCGCGGTCGTGCGCTGCGCCCGAACTTACGATTGGGAAGTTTGGGGAATTTCCCAAGCCACTCAAGGCTTGATGGAACGTCCCCCCAACGCGACGCCTCTGACCGTGGACGACGTAGACCGCACCCTGGCAATGGGGGGAACGATCCTCGGTACCACCAACAAAGGCGATCCCTTCGCTTTTCCCATGCCCGACGGCACAGTTTGCGATCGCTCCCAAGACATCATTTACGGATATCATCAACTGGGACTCGACGCCCTCATCGGCATCGGCGGGGACGGAAGTTTGGCAATTCTCCACCGCATCGCCAAACAGGGCAATATTCCTTTTGTGGGTATTCCCAAAACCATCGATAACGACGTCGGCATCACCGAGCGATCGATCGGCTTCGATACCGCCGTCAACATCGCCACAGAAGCCCTCGATCGCCTGCACTTTACCGCCGCCAGTCACAACCGGGTCATGGTGTTGGAAGTCATGGGACGAGACGCCGGCCACATCGCCCTCAACGCCGGAATTGCCGGAGGCGCTCACGTCATTTTAATTCCCGAAATTCCCTACCAACTCGAAAATATCTGCAACACCATTAAAGGTCGTCAGAAGCGGGGACAACACTACTCGATCGTCATCGTTTCTGAAGCGGTTTGTACCGAATCTGGCGAACATATCACTAAACTGCAACAGTTCGACCAACATCGTTTAGGCGGAATCGGTCAGTATCTCGCTGAGAAAATCGGCGACTGCACGGGGGCAGAAACCCGCGTCACGGTGTTGGGACACATTCAGCGTGGCGGAACCTCTTCACCGCTCGATCGCTTGTTAGCATCCTCTTTTGGCGTGGCTGCGGTAGAAGCGATCGCCCGAGGCGAGTTCGATCGAATGGTAACCTGGCAACACCGCGAAGTCCTCACCGTTCCCATCGAAGAAGCTATCAAGACCTATTGCGCCGTCGACCCCAACGATACGCTGGTTAAAACGGCGCGAGGACTGGGTATCTGTTTGGGAGATTGAGGAGAGGGGAAGAAGGGAGAGAGATTTCCCCTCATCCCCTCATCCCCTCATCCCCTCATCCCCTCATCCCCTCACCCCGCCTTGGCTTCTTGACGGACGGCGCGATCGACGAGATCGCAGAGTTTGGGGTAGGACGTCAGTCCGACTAAACTCTCAACCCGTTGGCCTTCTGAAAAGACCATCACCGAGGGAATGCTGCGAACTTGCAATCGCTTCACGAGTTCCGGTTGGCTATCGGTGTCGAGTTTGACGACCCGGACTCGTCCTGAGTACTCTTGTGCCAATCGATCGATATACGGCTCGAACGCTATACAGGGACCGCACCATTGCGCCGTACAGTAGATTAAAAGCGGTCGATCGCTACTGAACAAACGATCGAGATCGCTTTCTTCAAGAAACGGCGTACTCGTCAGAACCACAGACAGCGAAGGAGTCGTAGAAAGGGTTTGCGCTAACATACGTTTACTAAAAGTCGTTCGATTGACGAGAATTATGACGGTTGATAAAGGCGAAATTTGGCAACGATTAGAACGAGGTCGTCGAGCCAAAGCTGCGCGGGGCGGATATGCTGGATACGGTTCGCCGCCGTTCGGCCAGAAAACGGAAAACGGCGAACTCGTGGCAGACCCGATCGAACAAGAAACCATCGATGCCATCCGACGCCACCATAAATCCGGTAAGTCACTTCAGCAAATCGCTGACTGGCTTAACGATAACGGCTATCGCACCAAACGCGGCCAGCAATGGCGGCGCATTTCCGTTAAGCGCGTTCTCGATCGCCTTTACGGACGGACGCCGAGACTCTCGAGTGACTTTTCCGTTCCTCCGCCTCAGCCTTTGGCTTGAGCTGACCCCCCTCACAGGGCGATGTTGCAACCTGCGAGAGACCCACTCGAGAACAGCCGCAACTCATCTCTAGACAGTACCCTCTGAACGAGGGACTTCTAGAGCGAGCAGACCGTAATATTACTGAGTTAAATTTTTGTTGCCGATAACATGGATCTATTATACACCAAAATATTGTGAAGGTAAATACTATTAAGGATTTCTACGCTTTTGGCGTAACATCCCTCAGAGTGGCTACAATAACCTCGAACTCCTGTTGCGAACCCCGAGGCGCGTCCCCCGAAAATGCCGTTTGAAGATATCTCTAACAACGTCCCCGCACTGGACGAGGCAATCGATCGATCTCCCTTAGTGGTTGCGCCAAACGCAGCCGTTCTCGATGTCATTGCGTCGATGAGTCGAGTGGGAGAAAACCACTGTAGGTTCGCCACAGACGGGGTTCCTTCGTCCCGGTCGATTCCCAACCGTCAGAGTTGCGCTCTCGTGTCCGACGACGATCGCCGCATTCTCGGTATTTTCACGGAACGAGATTTAGTACGGTTGACGGCCACCGGGGTATCCTTATCGGGAAAAACCATCGCCGACGTGATGACTTGTCCCGTCATCACCTTATCCGAAACAGATTTACAAGATATTTTCGCGGCGTTATTTCTATTTCGCCGCTACCGCATTCGCCATCTCGCCATCGTGGACGATCGCGATCGCTGGGTGGGAATCGTCACCCCCAACAGCATTCGCCGCGTCATCCGTCCGAGTAACCTCCTCAAACTGCGGCGAGTGTCGGAAGTGATGACTTCTCCCGTCGTCTCTGGGACTTCAGACCTGCCACTGATGGAGGTGGCGCAACTGATGGAAAACGCTCGGGTTAGCTGCGTTGTCATCACCACAGGGGAGATCGACAATCGCCGCCTTCCCATCGGTATCGTCACCGAACGAGACATCGTACAATTCCAATCGTTGGAACTCAACGTGAGTCAAACGGCCGCCGAAAGGGTGATGAGTTCACCTCTGTTTCTCCTCAAACCGGAGGATTCCCTGTGGACGGCGCATCAAGAAATGCAGAAACGGCACGTGCGGCGAATGGTAGTGTCTTGGGATTGGGGATATCAACTCGGAATCGTCACGCAAACCAGCTTGTTACGGATTTTCGACCCGCTGGAAATGTACAGCGTCGTGGAAACGCTACAACGCACCATCCGCCAACTGACCGCCCAAACCTCTATGCAACCCGTTACACCCACTTTGCAGTCATCGGGTACTGGGGTCGATCGCTCTCAGGTGGCGTTATCCACCGTTCGAGCCTGTTTGGAACAGTTAGCGGGATATCCGGAACTGCAACCGTACCAACGTCGCGCCTCCCTCGATCGCGCCTTGTCAGAATTGAAAATTCTCGAACGGGAACTCGGCGACACGATCGATTTTCCCTCGGAACAGTCAGTATGAGACGAAAACACTTCCAGATCCGTCAAAAGCGCGAGGGAAGCAAGATCTGTTGCAACACCAATTCGGCTAAGTCCGGCGTCGTACCGATAGGCGGCGTGAGAAACAGTTGCATTTCGTCAAAGCGATCGCGAAGCTGTTCGACGTTCTCGGCGATGGCGTCCGTCAAGCCGCCGGAAAACAGAAAATAGGGAAAAATGCCGATCGATCGAACTCCCGTTTCGGACAGTCGCGCGATTTGCGTTGCCAAATCTGGCGAAACCGACCAATAGGCGGGGCTAACCGACATTTCGAGACGCTGCTGTAACTGACGCGCCATCCCGTTGACTCCCTCGTTTCCACCAGGTCTGCGGCTTCCGTGAGACATCAGAACCCAGGCTTCGACTGCTTCCCACGTTGCCATACGACGGTATAACAGCGATCGCATGTCGGGAGAACTGCCAATATGGGGTAACAGTTCGATCGATCCGTTTCCGCCAAGCTGACGACGCGCCAACGCAATTTCTTCAGGAATATCGTCTTTGACGTGAACCCCCGCCAACAGAAACAGGGGAACGACATAGACAACGCCGCCAGAGAAAGGCGATCGATCGAGAAAATCGAGCAGTTGTCGGTGAAGCGGTTGGGGGTGACATTCCAACACCGCCGTTCCCACCTCCGCCTCTGGTATCTTTTCCGATACCAGCCAAGCCAGTCGTTGCAGTTCTTCACCGGGACGGCGATCGCGGCTACCGTGGGAAACCAACAAATATCGATCGGACAAACTCATAAATTTCCAGATATTCCGTCAAACCTTTGTCCTAACACAACCTTCTCGCCAATGCCATCACCTCAGAGACACAGTTACAGAAGTCGTGTCCCAAGCGAACCTCCCCAAAAAAAAGACCGCGCCAGGGACGATTCCTGACGCGAAGGCCGTTATTCGCTTTTGAAGGTGGTTTAATTGGCTCCATCCTTTCAGGCGGCAAGTTTAGCTCATCGCTGCATTGCTGCGATCGTAAGAAATCGCGTTGTTGTAAGACGGTTTTCCTTGAATGTGCGTCCAATGTTCGGATGTTTCACCGGGCATTCCCACTTCAGCAGCAGCGCGACTCAGCAGCGATTGCTGGCGGTTGCGGATGTTTTGGTGATGGCGGCTCATTAAAGCGCGGCTTCGATCGGTAAGAGACATATTATCGTCCTCCTGAGTAATCGGGGGGTTGTCTATTGGTTTTTTAACTCGCACTAACTAATATATCGCATTTCTGTATAATTTTTTACAGTTACACAATTCTTTACACAAAATTTAGAATTTCGGCAACTCGAGGGAGAGGTGATGAGATCGAATCCCCCCCATCTCCCCATCTCCCCATCTCCATAGCGCATCGAAGGTTATTAAACTGCGATCTCGATCGCAGATAAAATACTTGTTAGATTTGACGTTTACTTATTAAAACTTTGTATATTTATGACTCTAACTGTAAAAAAAACGATCTATAAAGTTTTACGTCGTTTCTGAGATCGCCGTTCTAAAATTGACATAAATAGATAGCGGGGATCGCGTCATATGGGAGTTAAACGGAAATAACATCGAATTGACGCCTTTCATATTTCATGACATAATACGATTGAAGACAGTTCACAACGCACAACTCACCATTGCCAATCCCGAGTTGGTTTGTAACAAAATATATCGCAGAAAACCAACACCAAGTCCAAGACCAAGCTCCGATTTTTAATCTTTTTTTAACAATGGCTCAGCTCGCTTCTCCGACTCAAGGTTTTAAGATGACTCCGATGTCCGCCCCTCAAACCGTGCGCTGCCCGAATTGTGGAAACATTGGCGAACGCCGATATCTCCACAGCAGTAACCTCGTGCGGACTCAGTGTCCTCACTGCGACTATCTGATGGTGTCTTGTTCGGAAACGGGGCGCGTCATTGAAGCCTATTCCCCCGGACTCTACTTACCGGGGATGTAACTGACCCCCCCTTTGGCTGTTCCCGATCTGTCAGAACAGCCTAGCCACAGGATAACGGCGGCGTTGCACAAACGCCGCCGTTCTTGTATCTAACCTATTTGAGGCTTTCCTCTTCAGGCTTGACTGTTTTGGCTGGCTCGTAACTGTCCGCAGGCGGCGTCTACGTCTAAACCTTTGGAATAGCGGACGCTAACGGCGATGTGGCGTTCTTCTAAGGCGCGGACGAAGCGATCGATCCGTCGGCGGTCGGGCCGTTGGTAATCCACTTCCGAAATGGGGTTGTAGGGGATGAGGTTGACGTGACTTTGGAAGCCCCGCAGGTGTTGCGCTAGTTCTTCAGCATGTTCGGGGCGATCATTTAACTCCGCCAACAGCAAATATTCAAACGTCAGCCGTCGTCCCGTCAGTTTCACATAGTCGCGACATTCAGCGAACAAATCCTCGAGGGGGTACTGACGCGCACTGGGGATCAGTTGTTCGCGAAGGGCTTGATTCGAGGCGTGAAGGCTGACGGCGAGGGTGGCTTGTAGCTTGTGTTGAGCGAGACGGCGAACGTGGCCGGGAATTCCCACCGTGGAGACGGTCATCGATCGCTGTCCGATTCCCACGTCTTCGTTGAGACACCGCAGTGCGGCTAAGACGTTATCGATATTGAGCAGCGGTTCGCCCATCCCCATGAATACCACGTTGCTGACGCGGCGATCGAACTCTTCTTGCACCGTCAACACCTGATCGACGATTTCGTGAGTTTCCAGGTTGCGAAGAAAACCTCCTTTCCCCGTGGCGCAGAAATCGCAGGCCATGGGACAGCCCACTTGGGAGGAGACGCAGACCGTCAACCGCTTCTGGGTGGGCATTCCCACCGTTTCGACAATGTTTCCGTCGGACAGTTTCAGCAGGTATTTAATGGTTCCGTCTGGGGCGATCGATCGATGGTGAACGGTCGATCGACCGAAATCAACCGCTTCAGCGTTTTCCCGCCATTTCTTGGGAAAAACGGTAATATCAGAGAGCGATCGCGCCCCTTGGCCATACAACCACTGATAAAGCTGTTTGCCGCGATAGGCCGGTTGTCCTTGCTCTTGCACCCAAGCCGTTAACTCCTCGAGAGACGCCCCGAGGCGAGGTGTAGAGGTTCCTTGAGACACTGACTGAGACGCAAGCTGTAGCGACATGGATTCCGAGGGGTTCCGAAGGGTGAGGCAACACTTCATCTTGACATCCTCCCCGGCCTAAAGGCGCGGGGATTCCCAGACCTCACGATCTGA
>NZ_JBNGCO010000155.1:0-8361 GCF_049974805.1 Baaleninema sp. | reverse complement strand
AAGGTGGATCGACGAACCAGGAATCCCCCTGCCTTCAGGCGGGGGAGAACGTCAATGGTGTACTGGGGAGGTACAGCAACGGTCGCCACCCCAAACACCTTGCCAAAATACTCCACCCACTGGCGGAACGTTGACCAGGCAGCATCCGAGATGGATTTGGCGAGACGATGGTTTTTTACCAGATTTCGCACCATCAAGTCCTCATAGGCTACCAAATCCCCCCAACCCCCCTTTGAAAGGGGGGCGAAGGGGGGATGCATCCCGCCAACTTCACGGCGAAATCTTTACGCTGCCGACTTACCTTGAGGTGCTTTCTCCCTAACCGATTTCTCGCCTTTTTTCGGTTGTTGGAACCCTTTTGGGTCTTAGCTAATCGACGTTGAAGACGCTTGAGAGCTTTCTCCGACTTTCTCAGATGTCTCGGATTCTCTACCGTCTGACCGTTAGAGTCGGTATAGAACTCCTTGAGTCCGACATCTAGTCCGATGGTCTTTCCGGTCGGCTCTCGTTTCTCCAAGCGTTCTTGGTCGATGCCCAACTGAACCTAGTAGCCATCTGCACGACGAACAACTCTCACCCGTTTAATCTGTTTCAACTGATAGAAGTGCAAGTCACGAGTTCCCCACAGCTTAAAACTTCCAGCCTTGAAGCCATCGGTGAACGTGATAGTTTTCCTATCCTCTGATAGCTTCCAACCGCTAGTTTTGTACTCGACAGAACCACGGGTTTGGTGCGGCTTAAAGCGTGGGAAACCCTTCTTGGCAGCCTTCTTTTTACAGTTTTGATAAAAACGGGCAATCGCCGACCCAGCTCGTTCCGCAGAGGCTTGACGAGCCATCGAGTTCAGCTTCTTCGCCCAAGGGAATTCTTGGGCAAGAACTTTGCAATAGGCACTCAGTTCGTACCGCCCAACTCCCTTGTTGTCCATCCAGTATCTCAGGCAACTATTGCGAACAAACCGAGCAGTACGAATCGCCTCATCTAGCCGTTCGCACTGCTCTTGAGTTCCTTTTAGCTTTGCCTCAAATACCAGCATTTTACGTTGAGTTGCTTGATATAATTGTACCACCTCTTAAGAAAGCCGTCCTAGAAGGACGGGGCTTTAAACCCAATTTTTTGGTAACCGATCGAGTATTTGTATGGACGACCGACTGTTTCGGACTTGGCTGTCTCAACTGAATGATTCGGAAACCGCCGATCTGTCGTCTGGGTTGAAATTTGCGGTGGCCAGTCTCGAACTGGGAGAAACTTACTGTCAAGTGGGGGTCGAGGACGGCGAATTCTTGGTGTCGGCGCTGTCGGAAGCCCCGGAAACTCTGGCTTATGCGGTAGACGATTTCGCTGAAACGGAGGACGCTGAGGCGGCGTTTCAAGCCTTCGCCAATCGGGTGATGGCGGCGGGACTTGAAGAGCGCGTCACGTTTTGTTCTCAAGACATGGCGGCGTTTTTTTTGGAGTTGCGCCAACTTGAGACTGAGGACAGGATTGGGGTTTATGTTTATAACGGGTCGATCGACTATCGATCGATCTTGTTGGGGTTGTTGTTCCCTCGTCCCCTCTTGTCGGATTCGGCGTTGTTGGTGGTGCGCTGGCGTCGCGATACGGACGGGGTTTCTAGGGGATGTCAGGCCATCGCGGATTTTCTGGCCAGTCACCCTCAAGCGGCTTGGAATGCTGACTTTTCGTCGGATGCTTTCGCGGTTTTGCTTTGGGATGCGGACTCGACTGAAACGGATTTAGCTGGGATCGAACGCTGGCGAGATGCTGAAACGCTGCGAGAGTTACACCGCCTCGGGACTTCTGAGGTTTCAGCCGTCGAACGACTGTTTGAAACGGCGGTTCGAGATTACGAACGGGGAGACTACGACGCCGCCGAACGGGGTTATCGCGAGGTCTTGACCCGTCAGCCCGATAAAATCGAGGCGTGGTTTAATCTGGGGATGTTGTATTATGTCTGCGATCGACCCCAGACAGCGTTGGATACGCTACACCGCTGTCTGGAACTGGACGAGCACCGCGCTAATGTTTATTACGGTTTGGGGTTAGTTTCGGAAAAACTCGCACAGCGCGATCGCGCCATCGCCGCCTACCGACGCGCGATCGAACTCGATTCCCAGTTTATCGATGCTTATACCAACCTCGGGAATATTTACTATCAAGATTTAGACTATTCCCAAGCGGAAACTATCTATCGTCAAGCTCTCCAAAAACAACTCCCCCATTTCGGGCTTTATCTCAATTTAGCTAACGCTTTAATGATGCAAAATCGCCTCAACGAAGCGATTTATTTTTATGAAAAAGCTTCTGAAATTAAGCCTGAAGACGAACGTTTAAAAGATAATCTAAAACGTGCCAGACTCCAAAAACAACTTGAACTCCCGGTTTTGTACGAATCTCCAGAACAAATTGAAGAGTATAGAATTCGGTTCAAGGAATCATTAGAAGAACGGGTTAAGCGAACTATTTTAACTGACTCCGAAACCAAACAAACCATTTTATTTGGCATTGGATGGCACGTCAATTTTTACCTGGCATATCAAGGTAAAAACGACCGAGAATTTCAAGAAAAATACGGACAATTTGTCCATAAAATTTTATCAGCAAACTATCCCGAATGGGTGGAACCGAAGCCGATGCCGCCCCGTTCTGCAAACGGAAAACTTCGTATCGGCTACGTTTCCTATTTCATGAAAATCAGCTCCATAAGCAAACTCTCTTTAGGATGGTTAAAACACGCCGATCGCGAAGGGTTTGAACTCTATAGTTACCATCTCGGACGCCAAGAAGACGCCGTATCGAAACGGTTCAAAAAATACAGCGATCGCTTCCAACAATTCGACGATGCTAAAGTCGAAGACATCGCTCAACAAATCCTCAAAGACGACCTCCACATCCTCGTCTTTATAGATATCGGAATGTATCCCAAATCCACATTACTGGCGGCGATGCGCTTAGCCCCCGTTCAATGTACGACTTGGTGTCATCCCGTCACCTCGGGACTTCCCACAGTGGAATATTTCTTATCCTGCGAGTTGATGGAACCGGAAAACGCCGAAGAACATTACAGCGAAAGGTTAATCTTACTTCCAAATATTGGTGTTTCTTACGAAAAACCTAACGTCTCTCCGCCTCAAAAAAACCGAAAAGATTTCCAATTAGATGAGAGTGCGATTGTCTATTTATCTTGTCAATCGCTATATAAATACCTCCCGCAATATGATTATATTTTCGCTGAAATTGCCCGTCGAGTTCCCGAGGCGCAATTTGCATTTTTATCCCACGAAGAAGAAGCCATCACCGACCTGTTTCGCCGTCGCTTAGACCGGGCGTTTTCTAAAGTAGGATTAGCGGTCGATCGCTTCTGCAAAATTCTGCCCCGACTCGACCAAGTCAGCTATTGGAATTTAAACCAAGTTTCCGATATTTATCTCGATACCCTCAGTTGGTCGGGAGGAAACACCACCCTCGAAGCGATCGCCTGCGATTTACCCATCGTTACCTGTCCCGGTGAATTCATGCGCGGTCGCCATTCTTACGCCATTTTAAAAATGCTCGGTATTCCCGAAACGATCGCCACCACAGAAGCCGAATATATCGACATTGCTGTTCGTCTGGGACTCGATGCAAACTGGCGTCAAGAAATCGTCGCGAAAACCCGTCAATATCGCGATCGCGTCTACGAAGATACCACCTGCATAGACGCCTTAGAACAGTTTTATCGAGAAGTCTTTGAGTCGAAAATTCGAGAAGATGGGAACGGGGAACAGTGAACGGGGAACAGGGAACAGGGAACGGTTTCGTCCTTATCCTCATCACCCCATCACCTCATCATCCCATCATCTCCAAATACGCCCGTTCCATCTCTCGGGTAAACTGTCGTGCGTTCCATAACGGCGCAGTTTTACGGGATTCGCGCAGTTGTCGGACGACGGTTTTTCGCAGTTCCGTATCGGTTCCCAGTCGAACCCCCCACTCGATATAGTCTTCGTCTGTAAAGGCGATTCCCGCTTCGACGCCAGCGTTTTTTAACAGGGTATATCCTTGGCGACTGGCGAACTGCTGTCCCACCCGCGTCACCACGGGAACCCCCATCCAAAGGGTTTCGAGGGTGGTGGTGGTTCCGTTGTAGGGATAGGTATCGAGAACGACGTCGGCGATGGCGATGTTAGCCCGGTGGACGGCTTCGGAAATGGCGGTGGGGAGAAACCGCAGGCGATGGCGATCGACCCCTTCTTCTTCAGCCAGGTTTTCAAATGCTACACGGGCAGAGTCGATCTGAGTATACGCCCCTTTAACGAGGAAAATACTGTTGGGAACCTCTCGTAAAATTTGCAGTTGTCGGCGGATATCCTCGGGGTTGCGTTTGTAACCGGTTTGGGAACTGAAATAAACCACGGCGTCGGGAGGAATTCCCAAGCGATCGCGTCGCAGGGTGGGAACGCCCACCTCAAAGCCGTCTACAGCGATGTAGGTTTGGGGAAGTTGCCAAAGGGTCTCGCTGTAGTGGGTTTGGGCGTCCTCGGGAAGTACGTAAGGATCGCTGATGAAGTAATCGACGGCGGGAATTCCCGAGGCGTCGGACCCCAGCCAGGTGACTTGGATGGGGGCGGGTTTGAGGGCGAGGACGGAACAGCCACAGTTGGAGGTGATGCTATCGAGATCGAGGAGGATATCAATTTGGTCTTGGTGGATTTTGTCGGCGACAGTCAGGGCAGAATAGGGGAGTTCGTGGAAATTCGGCCCTTCGGCGGCGGCGAAGGTTTGTTGGAGGGCGTCTCCGGTGTGGTGGAGGGAGTACAGGTGAATCTCGAATCGATCGCGATCGTGGTGATGTAGCAACCACCGCATTAACCAGCCGACGGAGTGTTGGCGGAAGCATTCGGAGAGATAGCCGATTTTGAGAAGGTCGCGGCGTCCGGCGGCGGGGCGTTGCTGGTGTTGGGTTGGGTAGGGACTGATGCGATCGCTCAGATGCTTTTGCAGCTGGTGTTGACAGGCGGTGCCGATTTGGTTTCGCAGTTGGCGGTAACTGGGAAGATCGTCGGTAAAGTACGCTGTCATCGACCCGGCGGTGATAATGCGCGAGGCGAAGTCGAGGGAAATATCCTCGCTGTCAGTGACCAGGGTTTCGAGATCCCGTCGGTGTTCGGCGTAGAGGGTTTTGGCTTGTTGCCAGTATCCAGCCCCCCGCATCAGTCCCCGGAGTTTGAGGTGGGAGGCGAGGATTTTTTGGGGTAGGCTGTCGGCCAGGGCGATCGCGCGATCGAGATAGGGAAAACTGCTTTCGTTGTCCCAGGTAATTTGAAAGAATCGCCCGGTTTCGACGAACGCCCGGAAATGGGTGTCGTCCAGTTCGACGCAGAGGCGTGCCACTTGCAGGGCGTCTCGGGGTTGGTTGGCGAATTCGAGGGCTTTGGCGCGATCGAGGAGGCGATCGATAAATTGAGTTTTGGAGACGAGTCGCGTCGCCGCCACGCGGCAGAGGTCTACACTTCCGGTCAGGGTCGGTGTATGTTCGAGGAGTCGATCGATCGCCTCCCAAAGGGTTTCTTGGGGAATGTTTCCGAAATCGGTGGCTTGCAGGCGATCGCAAACTTCTGCAACGAGATCCTCCTCTTCAGTCCACAACTGCAATTCGAGAGACCATTGCAACAGCCTCAGTAAGTTCTCTAAATCGTCGGGAACCAGTTCTCGCAGGTATTGCCCCAACAACCACGCCTGTGTCGGGTCCCCCAGTCGTTGGGCTTCCTGCTGTAGCATCTCAGCCAGTTCTCGACCCCAGTTGTCCGAGAGTCCTTCGATTTCCGGCGTCATCCAAGCCAGTTGAGCTTCGGCTTCCGCCCCCTGCAACAGGTAAGCCAGACCGAGATAGGCGTAGAGTTTCGTGTCTTCTGGATGCGCGGCGATGGCGTCTTCAAAGGCGATGACGGCTTCGGCGTAGTCGCCGCGATAAAAAGCATCGAAGGGAGACGAGGCGCTAGGAGAACTCACGGTGTTCGAGGGGGTCAAGGTCACGATTTCACGATAACAGGGTTTGAAATCGGGCGATCGCACGAAAAAGCGATCGAGCTACATCGTCCGCTCGATCGCTTTTTCAAAGACTTAGGACAAGACCCACGCTAAGCGCAAGTCGCACCACCTATTTCATGTCGTGGTCGGTGTCGGCGCAGCTGGCTGCTGCCGTGGCTTCGGTAGCACCCGGAGTCAGAGTAACAGTCGGAGGCGTACCGCTGGCTTCCGTGGTTTGGCAAGCTTTGGCTGCGGTTTGACCGGAACCGTAGACCACAACGCCACCTGCATAGGCGCGTAATGCTGCCGGGTCTTTCGGGTTGGCGTTAATCAGAGCCGTGGTGATTTCGTCCGTGGTGATTTCGTAGGTGTAGTTCGCGGTTTCGCTGGGCAGACCCGCTTCGAGTTCCACCATGTCGGTGGAGAATTTACCCGCGTCCAAACGTTGGGCTTGTTGCTGACGCATCACCGCACCAACGGTGTTTTTGGCTTCGGACTGCTTCGCTTTCGCCGCTTGGTTGAGGAAGGACGGCAGAGCGATCGCTGCCAGAATACCGATAATGATGATTACAACGAGCAGTTCGATCAGGGTGAAACCTTCTTCGCGCTCTTTTTGACTCAGGTGTTGGATGAATTTGGCTTTAAATTCAGTTTTCATCTGCTGCTTCTCCTTCAGGCTTGGGATGCTTGACTTTCCGCTCCTGAGTTTAACTTACCCAGGTCGAGGAAATTTTATATCACCCACCGAAAAATTTTTTTTGACAAGAGATTGGAAACGGGGAACGGGGAACCGTCACGCACCGCATCCCATCCCCTCATCCCATCACCTCATCACCCCCTCATCTCCAACATCACGAAACCGAGGTCTTCCAGTGTGACCAGTAAATCCCGCACGGCGTCGAAAGCCTCAGTCTGTGTCGTCGCTTCTAGGGTGATGGGGTTGAGGGGACGGGTTTTTTGCCAAAACGCGACTAACTCAGACATCGATTTCGGGGCGTCGAAGAGGGGCAGCAGAGTCGTAGCGGTTACGCTGTCGATGAAGATGTTGGTGACGCCGGGGACGGGGAGGTATTCGCTGAGGGAAAATCCCCGATGCTGGCGCAGACAGCTTTCTAAGGCGGTTCGCGTTGAAGGGGTTTTTAACAGCGGATGCAGCGACACGCGCACCGCCTCCCAGTTCGTCCAGTCTTCGACGGCGGGTCTCGGTTGTACTGTGCCGGGACGACCGCACCAGAAGTCTAGCAGGCGATGTATGGGGTGAATCAGTTCGTAGAGATGCAGCCGTTCGGCGATGGAGGTTTCGGGTAAACTCATCCCCAGAAACGCTGGAAGGTCGTCGGGATTGGCGAACAGGTCGAGGGGGTTCCACTGTCGCCAGTTCACCATGCTGATAAATTCTAATTCTGCTGCGTGGAGCATTTCAAACAGTTGCGGAACGGTAAAGCCTTTGTCTTCTCGTAGCAGGTAGTTGGCGAAGATTCGTTCTTGGTCTTGGGAGAGTTTGGGCGTCCAGGTGGAGGCTTTGAGTTTGGCGAAGTCCTTCAGGGCGTTCATGGTTTCGCGGACGAGTTCGATCGCCATTTCGTCGGGTACGTCGTCCCCCATTAACCCCATCATGTTAAATAGCTGTTGGGCGCGGAAGTAATCGAACCGTTGGAAGGCGCTGTGCAGGTTTCCTCGGAGGATACCGTGGGGTTTGAGAACTGAGGCGAGCGATCGAAGTCCGGCGACGGGATCGGGCAAGAGATAGAGAACTTCGTCGCAGTTGATATAGTCGAATTCTAATCCTAGGCTGTCGATATTTTCGAGAGACAAGGCGTGAAATTCGACGTTCTCGATTTGGTGATGCTTGAGTCGATGTTTCGCCAGTTCGATCGAGCTTTCGGAGAAATCGACGCCGACGATCGATATCCCGGGATTCGCCAGGGCTAAGGCTAAAGCTTTGTAACCGCTGCCACATCCGGCGTCGAGAACGGTTAAATTTTTGGTATCGATAACTTGGCCGTCTCGCTTGTAAAAGGGCGTGACGAGGGTATGTCGGTACAGCAACGGGAGATCGTCTTGGGGCGATCGATCTAACGGTCGTCGCGGAAACGGAGATCGATCGAATTGCTGGCGAACGGCGTCGGAAACGTCAGTCATTGATAGTTGAGATAGTTAGGGAAAGGGGGCTATGGGTGGAAATTCTGATTAACTCTTCACTCTACACTCTTAACTCTTCCCTGAAAGAAGTCCACCGCCCTCTTCTTATCAAAAATTTTGGGTTGAAAACCCCGCCCTTCTAGGGCGGCTTGACCGTAAAATGGGCAGAGAGGGTTTAGTTTAAACTACCCAAATGACACTTCGAGCATT
>NZ_JBNGCO010000154.1:0-8401 GCF_049974805.1 Baaleninema sp. | reverse complement strand
TCACCACCCCCCAAGCCTTCGGCTATGGGCGGAGTACTGCGACGGATCTTGATAGTCGTATCGGCGGTTCTGCAAGGTGACTAATACCATGCTTCCTCGTACCACGAGCAGTTGGTCGGTTTGGAAGTGGTGGACGAAAAGGGTATCGACGGTATGGGGCGACACCTCCACCAACATGGTTTCGTGGCTCGATTGGGGCGTGTAGAATTCTGCCATTCCGCCCTTGAACGAGTCTAAGGCACGGATCTCGATTTGACGGACGAGACTCATGGTTCGCTGGCTCCTGCGGCGATCGCATCACTGTCTCTCACGCTAACGCAGTTTTAAATTAATTTATGTGACAGAAACGACTTTTTGGGGCAAAACATGATATAAAACCCCCCGGACGATCGAGAAGGAAACGTCCGGGGGTCGGGAGGATGTCAGGAGTCAGCCAGTCGCGCCAGTTGCGATCGATCGATCTCGATCTCGAAGCGGGATTCGTCGGCGTCGGAGAGCGATCGCGTCACCTGACCCAAATACAAGGGTTCGGACAGTCCCGGTTCCGGATGCAACACCGTGCGGGCGCGAATCAACAAATCTCGTCCCAACCGGCCGGGAGAAAACTTGTTAATCG
Source organism: Baaleninema sp. (assembly GCF_049974805.1). Classification (NCBI taxonomy): domain Bacteria; kingdom Bacillati; phylum Cyanobacteriota; class Cyanophyceae; order Oscillatoriales; family Oscillatoriaceae; genus Baaleninema; species Baaleninema sp. The sequence goes on along the minus strand of NZ_JBNGCO010000154.1, from coordinate 7,785 downwards.
CCGCTTGGCGTAACGTCGCCTCCAATTGCGATTCGGTCACGTCCTGGGGAACGGTGATGACGACCTGTCCGCCGCCGTCGTCGTACACCACCGAGTAATTCACCGCCCCCGGTACCACCGTCGTGGTAATCGGAAAGATACTGAGAGCGAACAAACCGCTCGTCAGCACTATCATAAAGCCCGTCACCCCCACGAGCCGGAAGCGAAATCCCCATTTCAAGAGGAACGCCACCAAGGCCAGCAAGGCGAAAAATCCCGTAAATCCGAGAGACCAGACCGTAGCTTTGAGGAAGTCGTCCGGCGTCAAAACAGCAAAAATAGGGTCGAAATACATCTGGCAACAGCAGAAGGCGTTACAAGTACGCTTTCCAAGATATCCGTTCCCAGGGCGTCCGAACCATAATCCCAGCCATTTCTCCTCTCCCCCCTCTGTGTCCTCTGTGTCTCTGTGGTGAATAATATTTCGGAGAAATCGAGCTCAAACCCCTGCCATTATGTCGATCGCACCCCTCGTCCGACCCCATCGATCGAGGCTTTAATGTAACGAAATATTACAAAAGTGACGTCAAACCAGCAAACCATCTTGACAGTCCCGAAAGTACCCCTTAAAGTCAGAAACATACCTGGGTAAACCCACCCGAACTTCAGATGGAAGACAAACAGAAAGTAACGCTATATCTAACGCCAGAACTCCACCGCAAGCTCAAAATACGAGCAGCGGTCGATGGAGAACCCATGTCGGCGTTAGCGCAGAAAGCGTTAAAGTTTTTTCTAGCGCATCCAGAAGTCGTCGAAGAACTCGACGCCGTTTCTGGGAACGCACACCGGGTTTATAGTTGTCCGGCGTGCGAGACGAAAAGTGTATTGCGAGAAGGCGATTTAGTGGCCGTGGGCGATCGCCAAGAGGTTCTCGAAGACGACGACATTTCTGTCGAAAAAGTCAACGCGAGTCTCAACCCAGAATCCGAAGAAGGCTTAGTCACCTGCTAAGTTTAAATCTTAAAAAAGTCTCCGCTCGAATTGCTCCGTTGTAGTCGGTCGATGGTCATGAAAGAAGAGCTAAGCATCCTCATACAAGCTCAATACCCCTTAATCTACCTCGTCACCTTTGAAGAGGAACGTGCCGAGCAAGCCATCGCCGCGATCGCTGGTGCCGTCAAACCTCAACGCCGGGTCTTCACCTGGACTTCGACCAAAGGGACGATCGATTACAGCCAGACTGGCGGGGCAAACCCTCACAACACCTTATCCCCGGAAGCGGCCATCGACTGGGCGATTCGGCACAAGGAACCGGGTGTGTACATCTTCAAAGACCTGCACCCGTTCCTAGAAAACCCCAACGTCACGCGGGCCCTTCGCGATGCCATCGCCTACTTCAAAGGCACGGACAAAACCATCGTGTTGATGTCTCCGGTGCAGCAAATCCCCATCGAGCTAGAAAAAGAAGTAGTGGTGATGGATTTCCCGCTGCCGGACATGAAAGAACTCAACCGCGTCTTGTCCCGACAGCTTGCCGAAGGTCGCAACAAACGAATTAGTACCGAAGCTCGCGAAAAGCTGCTGAAAGCCGCGTTGGGCTTAACGAAAGACGAAGCCGAAAAAGTTTACCGCAAAGCCCAGGTGACGGCGAACCGTCTGACGGAAGCCGAAATGGAAATCGTCCTGTCCGAGAAACGGCAACTGATTCGTCGCAACGGCATCCTCGAATATATCGAGGAAGACGAAACCATCGATTCCGTCGGCGGCTTGGAAGAGCTGAAACGGTGGCTGTGCCAACGCTCGGGGGCGTTTACCGAAAAAGCCCGAGAGTACGGCTTGCCGCAACCGAAAGGGATGTTAATCCTCGGCGTTCCCGGCTGCGGAAAATCCCTCATCGCCAAAACCACGTCCCGTTTGTGGGGGCTGCCCCTGCTGCGCCTGGATATCGGACGGGTTTACGATGGGTCGATGGTGGGGCGTTCCGAAGCCAACCTCCGCAACGCTTTGAAAACTGCTGAGTCCATTTCCCCGGTGATTCTCTTCATCGACGAGTTGGATAAAGCCTTTGCCGGAGGTGCGGGGTCTTCCGACTCCGACGGGGGAACCTCGAGCCGCATTTTCGGGTCGTTCTTGACCTGGATGCAGGAAAAAAGCTCTCCGGTGTTCGTGATGGCGACGGCGAACCGCGTCGAACGCCTTCCCGGTGAGTTCCTGCGCAAAGGACGCTTCGACGAAATCTTCTTCGTCGATTTGCCCACCACCGAAGAACGTAAAGATATTTACCGCATCCACTTGTCCAAGCGTCGCCGCGATATCAGTCGCTTCGACCTGGAACAACTGGCCAAAGTTTCCGACGGCTTCTCGGGCGCGGAAATCGAGCAGGCGGTCATTGCTGCGATGTACGAAGCGTTCGCACAAGACCGGGAGTTTACTCAACTCGATATTATTGCTGCCGTCAAATCCACGCTGCCTCTGTCCAAGACGATGACCGAACAGGTCACGGCGCTACGGGATTGGGCAAGACAGCGGGCGCGTCCGGCTGCCTCCTCTATGGCTGACTATCAGCGCATGGAGTCGTAACAAGCTTTCTCCCGGCTGCCACCGGGGGGAAAGGTTAGCCTTAACTCGGCTAACGATTCAGTCCGACACCGATTTTCGGTGTGGAATCTAACCAACCAACCACGTTATCTGTTCTCAACCAAGTTCCACTAGGAGGAAACTCATGTCTCACTTTAGCACCCTGCGCACCAAAATCACCGACGCTGAAGTTTTACAATCTTCTCTGCGCGACCTCGGCATCTCTGTGAAAACTGAAGCTGATGTTCGCGGCTACAACGGCCAGCGCGTTCGTGCCGACATCGTGGCGGTTCTCGAAGGCGATTACGATCTCGGCTGGTCTCGCAACGGCGACGGTTCTTTCGACCTCATCGCTGACCTCTGGGGCGTGGCTAAAAAGCACAATCAAACCGAACTCATCAATTCCATCAATCAAAAATACGCGGTTAACAAAACTTTGGCTGAAGTCCGTCGTCCCGGGCTGCAAAATGCCAACGTTAAACTGATGGTTCAAAAATAAAAACTCTGCGCGTTCCCAAGCTTGCGGGTTGACTTCTCGAACGGGTCAACCCGTTTTTTCTGTGGAAAGCTTTCGGAGAGGGGGAGGTGATGGGATGATGAGGTGATGGGGAGAGGGGAAGAAATTATCAATTTTTCTCTGTTTGTTGTAAAGAGGAAAGACAAAGGATGGAACTGTCTCAATTGGTGGGCTTGTCGGTGCTGGTGGCGGTTCTCGGTGTGGGCTTGGCGGTGATGCTGTGGGCTTATGAGGGGGCGGGCAGTCAGGTGGTGCTGTTTGAGTCGCCGGTGGAACGCCGTAAGTTGGCGGACGATGTGGCCCCGGTGTTTCATCGCGGTTGTGAGGAGTTTCGGGCGGGAGATTATCGGAAGGCCGCCAATACCTTTGCGGGCTGTTTGGCGTCGAATCCCAATTTGGCGGAAGCGTATCACAATCGCGGTTTGGCTTTGGCGAATTTGAGGCAGGACGACGATGCGGTGGAGGATTTGTTGTTGGCCTGCGATCGCTATGGGAAAGAAGACCGCAAATCGGATTTGGAGGCGGTGAAACAGGCACTTGCGGCGATTAAGGCGAGAAAAGATGAAAACTCTTAAAATATGAGGGAACTGTCGCGTTTGATGGGTTATGGCTACGGCATTGGTGACGGGGGCATCCTCGGGAATTGGGGCGGAATTCGCCCGACAATTGGCGTCGCGCGGGATGGATGTGGTTCTGGTGGCGCGATCGATCGATCGCTTGCAGCAACTGGCTGAGGAACTGCAACCTCAATACGGCATCGACACGACGGTTCTGGTAGCGGATTTGACGCAACCCCAAGATGTGGAACGGGTTTATACAGAAACGGAAGGACGGGGAACGACCATCGATCTTTTGATTAATAATGCGGGATTCGGCGATTACGGGGAGTTCGCTAAGAGCGATCGCGCGAAAATTCTTTCGATGGTTCAGTTGAACGTGACGGCGTTGGTGGATTTGACCCATCGCTTTCTGCCACCGATGCAGCAGCGGCAATCGGGTTGTATCCTCAATATGGGATCGATCGCCAGTTTTCAACCTCTACCCTATTTTTCGGTCTACGCGGCGACGAAAGCTTTTGTCTTGAGTTTTAGCGAGTCTCTCTGGGCGGAAAACCGCAAAACTGGCGTCAAAATCCTCGCCCTCTGTCCCGGTCCGACGGATACTAACTTTTTCGAGGTGTCCGGTTCTCCTGCCTCTAACGGCAATTCGCAACAACTGGCGTCGGTGGAAGAGGTGGTTCGAGACGCCATCGCCGCTTTGGAGAAGGATACCTCGAACGTGGTGGTGGGTGGCTTCGCCAATCAAGTGATGACAACGCTAACGCGATTTTTTCCCCGCGACGTTCTCGTTCAAGCGGTCGAACAGCAGTTTCGACCGAATCGGGATTAGCGGGTCAGGAAAACAACAATCCCACTCCTGCCACCGCCGCGATCGCCCCCAACACGGCACGCAGTCCGATTTTTTCCCCCGTCCAGGCGGCTACGGGCAACACGAACAGGGGACTCGTGGCACCGAGGGTCTGAGATACGCCAGCCGGGGCGAATTTCAACGAGGTCTGTTGCAGCCAGATGGCGAGGTAGGTGCTGAAAAAGGCGGCGACGGCCAGGATTCCCCACATTCGGGGCGATCGCACGGGTTTCCACTTCACCGCCCCCGGCATCCACACCATCCACAGGGGCAACACCGCCACCCCCGCCACCAACCGCACTAACGCCCCGCTTAACGGCGTGGCAGGGGTTTCGGCTAACGCCGCCCGAGACAAGACGGCTCCTCCGGCTTGGGACAGCGCCGACACAACCCCCCACATCGTCCCTTGCCAGAGGTTTTGGGTTTCGGCAGGGGTCTCGCTGACGCGATCGCTAATCACCCACGCCACTCCAAAGAGAATTAATGATATACCAAAAACAGCAGTTTTTGTCAATACCTCGTCAAGAAACGTAACCGCCAGCAACGCGGTAAGGGGCGGGGCGAGGGTTTGCACCAGCAGCGTCCGTCTGGCGCCAAGTCGGTTTAAGGTGTTGAAAAAGGCAGTATCTCCCAGTCCGATACCTAAAATTCCGCTCAAGGCCAACAAAAGCAGCGATAGCGTCGGTATTTCCGGAAAAAACGTCCCCCGCAGCCCCAAGGTCACGAGAATCATCGCAATGGCGAAGCCACCTTTGATGAGGTTGAGTTGCAGCGGGGGAATTCGCTGTCCGACGCGGCTATACACGACGGAGGACATCGCCCAGACAAAGGCGGCGGAGAGGGCGGCTAGTTCGCCCCGGAAGGTCGCGATTAACTCCAACACGATCGCTTTTTACAGTGAACAGTCAACTGTTACCTCTAATTCTAGGGTTTTCGGAATTGGATATTTCCGTCGGGGGCGATGATGTAGTTCGTGTCTTTCATCTCTTGACGGGGGAAGGGGAACGACGGCGGCGACATCCGTCCGGGGTGGCGATATCCGCCGCCACCGCCACCATAGCCGTTTCCGTAACCGCTTCCGTAACCGCTTCCGCCGTACCCCCGTCCGATGCGTTCGTTAGAGTGGGCTTCGGGAGAATCGGCGTGTTTGAGTCCCTTGAAGGCGTCGTCTAAGTCGGATTCCGTCACGCCGTCGCCGAGAGATTGACTCAGGGGAAGGTTGGTGAGGTTCCCTAGCTGGGGCGGGGTTTCGGGTTCGGCGGTGGCGGAGAGGGGAACCAGGGGAATGGTGAGGGAGGCGAGAACGGCGGCGACGCGGGTGAAGGGTACGGCGGGACGCGGACGCAGGAGAAATTGACCGTCTACAACGTCGAGTTTGAGGGTGTCGCTGAGGTGGCGTCGTTCGAGGGCGTTTTCGACGGCTTTTTTCGATCGCGCAATTTGCAGGTTTTGATGTCGCCAGGAGGTGTTATCTCGATGGAGGCGGTAGCAATAGAGGGGTTGGGGAAGGTGGTAAATTTCGGTAATTTCGGAAAGTCGCAAGCAGAGGTCGTAGTCTTCGGCGTACTCGAAGGCGGGGTCGATGCCTCCGGCGCGATCGAAAACGTCTCGACGCAGTAGCCGAAAATGGAAGGTGACGAAATCTGTTAGGAGGCGATCGCGGGAGTAGGGAATTCGACAGCGATCGCCTTTTTGCAGGAAGTTTCCGTTTTCGTCGATGTCGATGTAGTCGGTATACACCATCCCGATATGGGGGTGCGTGTCGAGGACGGCGGCGGTTTGTTCGAGGGCGGTGGCCGCGAGGAGATCGTCGCGATCGACCCACGCTAAATATTTTCCGCGAGTCTCTTCTATGGCGGCTTTCAGGGCTTTTCCGCGCCCTTGATGGGAGGCGGCGACGACGCGAATTCGGCTGTCGGTGGCGGCGAATTCTCGGGCGATCGCGACGGAGTCGTCGGTGGAACCGTCGTCCCAAATCAGTAACTCGAAGTCTTTGTAGGTTTGGACTATAACGCTTTCGATGGCTTGTTTGAGATAGTGGGATTGGTTATAGCTATTGATGACAATTGAGAGGGTTGGTGTCATGGTTTTAACGGGATGGGTTGGGGGGTATGTTAACAAATGTTATTGGATGTATGGTAGCACGGGTTTTTGAGATGGATTGAGGAGAAACATCACCACCAATAATACAGAGACTTTGAGATTATTTATTTAATTTTTGTTAAAAATACTTGACGTTTTTTAGATTAGATATTAGCTCGGTGGCGCGATCGATGTAGTCGGAAATATGACGAGCGATCGCACCTCGAAACTCGACAGTTTTGAGGAATTTGGCGCGAGTTTGGCTGCGGGGTGTGGCTCCGGTTTTCGCCACAATGGGAAGCTCGAACTCGACAGCTTTTTGGATTCCTATCATGGGAGAGTTGGGGAAACTGTCGAGATAGATGTCCGTTTGGAAGTAGAGAGAATTTAGGAGATCTGAATTGAGGGAGTTGAGAAGGAGAACGCGGGAGCGATCTAGTTGGTGCTGTTGTAAGGTTTCGGAGATGCGATCGCGCGGGTTTACCTGCAAAATGTTTCGGTGTTCGAGGTTGCAGAGGGCGATAACAAGGAGGCTATTGGGTGTGCGATCGAGAATTGTTGCCCAAACGTTTCGTAATTCAGCCGTTAAGCTATCTGGGTAAACGTAGGAAAGTAAAATCTTAGTTTTGGACGAAATTCCCAACCTCGATTTTAAGTCGAAATCCGGATTGACTTTCTCGCAAGTTGCAGGTACACTATAGGTATAATGGGAAAGGTGCTGCCCTACGAACTCTTGTGTAGCCTTTGTTACCAAATCTGGAGAACGCCGCCACATCTCCCACTCTGAAATTTCTTCTAAAACGGCTTGATTTCTCGCCAAACGATGAAGCGACAGCAAGGTTAAAGCTGTGGTTGTCGCGGTAATCTCTCCACAGAGGAACAGCACATCTAAATCCTCGTCGCGAAGGGTTTGAACTTGTCCCCGCAAATCTGGCGGAAGAGAAATCCAGGGAATCGAACCGTCTTCAGAATCCGAATCGAAACTGTAAACGCGAATTTCGAGAGGTTGATTCGACAAAAGTCTTTTGAAGACGTTCCAGTTTCCCTCGGCTTTATCGACGAAACCCGAATTTTCCCCGGTTGTCGAAACCTCCGATTCAGACAACTCTCCTTGAGAGACATCTCGTTGGGATGGATTCTCTAAAAAATCGAGAGTTTCCCAGGTTTTCGATTCAGACAACTCTCCTTGAGAGACGTTGGATTCCGGTTGAGTCTGGAAAAGT
>NZ_JBNGCO010000153.1:0-8493 GCF_049974805.1 Baaleninema sp. | reverse complement strand
CACCACCCCCCAAGCCTTCGGCTATGGGCGGAGTACTGCGACGGATCTTGATAGAATCGAGGCAGAGTCGTTCGATCGATACCCATGTTATGCCCAATATTTCCGCGAATTCGCTCTCGAATTTGGCAATATAGCTCTGTTGCTTTAGCTCCTCTTGCCATCGGTGTATCGACCTTGGGATTCACTGCGCCTGCAACGGCAGGAATTGTCCCCGACTCCCCCTCCGACGCTGTGAAAGTGGCACAATACTACGTTGAAGATGCCATGTGGGACTTGCGCCAGTCTGGAATGCGTTGGATTGAAATCGACCTGAGCGGACAACGCCTCATCGCTTGGGAAGGAGACAATCCCGTGTACGCGGTTTACGTTTCCACGGGACGAGACGCCACACCCACCCCTACGGGCGTCTTTGAAATTTACGTGAAATACGAATCCGCTCGCATGCAAGGAGCGGACTACGACGTTCCCGACGTGCCGTATACCATGTACTACGATGGCAACTACGCCATTCACGGGGCGTACTGGCACAATTCCTTCGGCGTTCCCGTCAGTCACGGCTGTACCAACGTCGCTGTCAATCACGCCGAATGGTTGTACTATTGGGCGTCAGTGGGGACGCCCGTGGCGGTTCATTATTGAATTTTATCGGGTGGTTCTGGAGTCTTACTCGTCGCTGAGGATTTGCAGGCGAACGGTGTTTTCGCCGCTTTCGTCGAGGGGAACTTCAATGACTTTTCCGGTGATGCGTTCGATGCAACTGACGAGCGATCGCAGGTGAGGGGTGCTGGCGCCGGTGTCCACGTACAAGCGATCGGCGCGATCGGCGAGTCGTTTCCAGGTGGTATAGAGTTTGGTCACTGTCTGTTCGAGTTGGGCGGCTTGTTTGACCAAATCGGAGGCGACGTTCAAACAGCCCACGCGCAGGGCTTCTTCGAGCGCCATTTCGATATCTAAGGAGGAGTCGCGGAGGGTTTGGACTTGGGCGGCGGCGTCGATGTATTTGGAGAGGTTGCGGGCGTCGCTGGTGAGTTGTTTGATACTGTCTACGTCGGGATTTTCCGCCACTTCCCGCTGAATTTCTTGTTGGTAGTTTTCGGGAAGTTTTTCCATTTCTCGCACCAAGGGGGCGACGTGACGGGCGGGAAGGGAGCGATCGGCGGCTTTTTCGCGAACTTCTTCCGGGAGCAAGTCGGAGGTCATGGCCATCCATTCGTCCGAGAGTTGTTTGACTTCCCGTCGGGTGATGCGATCGCCGTCTTGGGCGGCGGTGGCCACCAGTTGTTGGACTTCGGTGGGGGATTTGGCGGTTTCGACAAAGGCGCGTTTGCTGAAGTTGTTGATGGCGTCGGGGTCGAGTTTTCCTTCTTCGAGGAGGGTGTCGGCGCTGTTGGCTAGTTCGATGAGAGAGTAGGCTTGGCTTTTGCTGATTTCGCGATCGCGCAGCCATTTGAGGAAGCCTTGACCGCGTCCTTCGCCGCCGATTTTTTCGCGATCGCGCACGGCCCGGAGGATGCGTCCCCGCCAAATGTCGGTTTGTAAGTCGAAGCGATCGCAAACCAGCCAGGCGCGATCGACTTGCTGTAAGAACTCGAATTCGGGAAGTCCTTCGTCTTCCGGGTTGGGAAGGTCGAAATCCAGTTCGGGGGGATTTTGTAGGGCTTCGACAATTTCGTTTTGCAATTCTGAGGATTGCACCATAGCGGCGAGCTCCGAAACGGCGGACGAATCCCTATGATACGGGTTTCAGGGGAAGTCAGACAGGGGCGCGGCGGCGTTTTTCCCTTCCAGAAGGGCCATCGATCGAGTTGGGGGGAAACGCGAGCGGTCTCCTCTCGATCTTTTGTGAGTGCGAAGCCCCGCGAACTTTAACGAAATGCGATCGATATCCTCCTCCCCTGACATCGATCGCGTCCCCTTGTTGAAAAACTTAGGAATTCGACAACTTCCGTTACGATCGACCTCGTTGAAGAAGTCCGAAACGACGAGATCGGTTATCTGGCCAGGATCTCAAAAAATTAGAAATTACAATAGTTTGTAAGGCGTCGTGGCCGAGATTTCTCGGACGATCGTTCCTCGATCGGGATCTGACGACCGCCTGGGGTAAAGAGCGTGGCGCCGGCAAATGTTGCAAAGCACTAACGAATCCAAATAATTATTGCAAACTGACTCAAGTTGCCGCGTTTATCTTTATCCTAAAGCTAGAGGAAATTATCCATTTCATTTTCAAAAGTTTCAAAGAAAGGGAGAACAACCATGAACTTCATCAAACCCGTCAAAGAAGCTGGTAAATACGTCTCCGAAGCTTTCCTGCGTATTTTTAGCCCCACAGACGACCACTATCCGAAGGTTGGGGTTCAACCCTTTGAAGGTCGTCCCAGCAAGAAATCGGCTTAACGGATGGTTTGTCCGTCCTCGGTGACCCATCCCGTCCCAAAGTCCACAAAAACCGTTCTACGTCAAAAAACCTATCGAACAAATTGCACGTAACAATTCGTGAGTGTCGCGAGAGATCTTCTGTTATCTCCTCTCTCCCTGTCGCTTTGTGTCAGCCTTTCGACTTCTCTCCATCGCGAGAGAAGTCGAATTGTCGTTTTTGGAGCGATCGACTAAGCTACTAGGTAGACCTTTTTGAGAAGTTTTTGACGGGATACTGTGCCACAGCGTCATTTTTGGATCTCTTTGCTCGTCGCAGTCGGTCTAGCGGGAACAGTAGAACCCGCCCGAGGACAAGCTCTCATTCCTCATACTCTGCAACTGGACGCCGAACAGCTCGAAGAAATCGGCGTCAGTTTAATTCAGGAAGCCGATCGGTGGGCGCGGTTCCAGCAGTACGAACAAGCCCTTCCCCGGGCCGAACTTGGGACGGAACTGTTACCGGACAACCCCCAAGCTTGGGGAATTCTCGGGAATATTTACATCAACGTCGATCGCATCGAAGAGGGAATCGACGCCTTAGAAACCGCGCGATCGCTGTCCCCGGAAGACCCCGCCGTTCGCTTCGCGCTGGGATTGGCACATTTCCAAGCCCAAGAGTACGATCGCGCCATCGCCGAACTCCAGGCGGGTCTCGACATCGAACCGGACGTACCGGGGGCGTTGTTCGACCTAGGAAACGCTTACTATATGCGCGGCGACTACGACGACGCCATCGACAGTTACGAAGAAGCCTTCGATCGAAACGGCGATTTCTGGCCCGCCATCAACAACGCCGGTTTAGTGCGTTACGAAATGGGTCAGATCGATCGTGCCTTAAACCTGTGGCGCCAGTCCGCCGACATCGCCCCCCGTCAAGCCGAACCCAAACTGGCCATGGCCGCCGCCCTCTACGCTCGAGGCGACGTGGAACAAGGTTTGAGCTTAGCCGAAGAAGCCCTACAACTGGACTTGCGCTATGCTGACCTGGACTTTCTCGAACTGAATCTTTGGGGCGATCGATTGCTGATGGCGGCGCGTCAGTTACTCAGTACCCCTCGCGTGCAAGCGATCGTCGCCCAGACCGAAGAAACCGCCCCGTTTTCCATCAAACGCGCCCAGTAACGCGCCCAGTAAAACCTTCTCGGTGAAGAAACCCGGTTTTTCCTTCCCTCTTGCGGACTGAAATCAAGGAATGGAGTGTTGGACCGGGTTTCAGCGTAAGTCCCAGGAGTTCCCCACTCGTCTCTCTTCAGGCTTCTGGCAGCAAATCGCGAATCGTATCGACAAATTCTTGGTGATCGACGACAGGCTTAGAAATATATCCGTCCGCGCCGCTTTCAGCCAAAAACGACTCGCGATCCCCGGCCATAGCGTGAGCAGTCACCAGAATAATCGGCAAATCCGCCGTATCGGGGTCGGCCTTGAGCATCTTCGTAATCTTAATGCCGTCTACCGCTTGCCCTTGATACACGCTATGGGAAAGCGAAACGTCCATTAAAATGATGTCAGCATCTCGGGATTTAGCAATCTGCATCACTTCATCTACGTTTTCCGTATGCTTGACTGCCATCCCCCCTCGTTTCGTTAAAATCTTCGAGAAGACCCGCGCGTTAACTAAATCGTCCTCTACAATCAGAACGGTTTTCATTGTGTCACTAACCTATTGTGCGTAACCCTAACTTCAGAGGTGACTGTTCGACCTGGCCTCGATAGTACCCCGAAAATCCTATCAAACATTGTCATAGGATTTTAGAACGTTCTTTCTCCAACGCGCTGAAACCCCGATCTCCAATCGAGCCGAGAGCGCCTGCGTCGTCTGTGCGAACGAAAAACGACCTTTGCCCTCCTCCACAAATTGTAACGGATCGAACCGACCCCTGCTGTCAACGGGGCGTATGTTGCCCGCACGACAGAGCCGAACCTCTGCGATCGTTCCCCGTCGCGTTTTCGATCGCCGTCTTGGGAGTCAACCCCGCCAAGTACCTGACTCCGAAAAGGATTTGGCGGGAACGACATCCCGACGCTATGCTATCCGTCGTTACGCTTAAATATTAAGCACGTCATTCAACCCGTCGGCGTAGGGGACGCGCGGGCAACTCGCCCCCGTTCCTACACCCCCTGTCAGACACTGAGGAACCGAACTTCATGGCTAAGCAGTTAAACCTACTCTCTGGCGGACAGATCGTCTCCACCGCTTTGCACGCCGAGATGCAGCAATCCTATCTCGAATACGCCATGAGTGTGATCGTCGGACGCGCGTTGCCAGACGTCCGCGATGGCTTGAAACCCGTTCACCGTCGAATCCTCTACGCCATGCACGAATTGGGGTTGACGCCCGATCGCCCCTATCGTAAATGCGCCCGCGTCGTCGGGGACGTTTTGGGGAAATACCACCCCCACGGCGACCAAGCGGTTTACGACGCGCTGGTTCGCATGGTGCAAAGCTTCTCGAGTCGCTATCCCCTCTTAGCCGGTCACGGAAACTTCGGTTCCATCGACAACGACCCGGCCGCCGCCATGCGGTACACGGAAACTCGCCTCGCTCCCCTCGGGAACGAGGGTCTGTTAACCCATATCGGCGAAGCCACCGTTGACTTTACCAGCAACTTCGACAACTCCCAACAAGAACCGGTGGTTCTCCCGGCGCAACTGCCGATGTTGCTCCTCAATGGGTCTTCTGGTATCGCTGTGGGAATGGCCACCAACATTCCGCCCCATAACCTCGGTGAAATCGTCGACGGACTGATCGCGCTCATCGATCGACCCGACCTTTCCGACGAAAAACTCTTTCAACTCATTCCCGGCCCCGACTTTCCCACGGGGGGCGAAATTATCGGTCTCGACGGTATCAAAGACGCCTATCAAAGCGGCCGGGGCAGCATTACGGTGCGCGGCGTGGTGCGCGTTGAAGAAATCCAAACCGGCCGCACTCGTCGATCGATCCGTCCCGCCCTCATCATCACCGAGTTTCCTTTCCAAGTCAGTAAATCCAGTTGGATTGAAAAACTGGCTCATCTGGTCAATCAAGGGAAAATCGACGGCATTTCCGACATTCGCGACGAAAGCGATCGCGACGGAATTCGCGTCGTCGTGGAACTCAAACGGGAAGCCAAACCCCAAAAAGTCCTCAAACAGATTTACCGTCAAACCCCCTTACAAACCAATTTCGGGGCGATTTTACTGGCGTTGGTGGACAACCAACCCGTCCAACTCAGCCTCAGAGAAGCCCTGCAACATTTCCTCGATTTTCGCGAACGCACCCTCGTCCGCCAGTACCGCCACGAACTGGACAAACTCGAAGATCGCCGACATCTGCTGTCGGGTTTGTTACGGGCGCTCGATCGCCTCGATGGGGTCATCGACCTCCTGCGAAACGCTCCCGACGGGACGACGGCGAAAATGGAGTTGCAAAATCGCTTCGAGTTCAGCGAAGCCCAAGCCGGGGCGATTTTAGCGATGCCCATGCGTCGCCTGACGGGGATGGAACGGCAGAACTTACAGCAGGAGTTCGACGAACTCACTCAGCGGGGAGAGGTGTTACAACGGCTTCTCAGCGATCGACACGAACTGATGAAATCGCTGAAAAAAGACCTTCGCGCCCTCAAACGCAAGTTCGGCGACAAACGCTTGACGCGCATTGTGGACGCCGACGGAACCATTCAATCGGAAGCCCCCAAAGGGCGATCGAGCAAAAAAGGCGAAAAAACCTCCACGCCGATTAGCGCCTCGATTCCCCTCGACTTGGAACCGCAAGCCGAAGATACCGTCGTCGAACTGACTCATCGCGGTTACGTGCGGCGACTTTCCCCCAAAGACGCCCAAAAACAGAACGGAAACGCTGTAGAGACGCCGCAAGTTTTAGAAAACGGGGAAGATTTCACCTTGCAGCAAGTGGCGACGCGCACCGATCGCGATTTATTGATGTTGACCCACGACGGAAAAGCCTACGCCGCCAAAGCCGGGGAAATTGCCAAAGCCACGGGGCGCAACACCCGAGGACAGCCCGTCGTCAGCCTGTTACCGCCGTCGGCGCAAGGCAATCCCGAGGCCATCGCCACCCAGTTGGTGTTGACGGGGGAGGTCAAAGGCAAACAGTTCGTGTTGTTGACGGACCAAGGCCGTATCAAACGTTTACCTCTGTCGGAGTTTGAGAACCTCACCGCCCGAGGCTTGACGGTGTTGAAGTTGAAAGGAGACGACCGTTTGGACTATGTGGAGTTGACGCGAGACAACAGCGACGCTGTGGTGGCGACGACGGGGGGGCGGTTGTTGCGACTTCCCATCGATGACGACCAGCTTCCCGTTTTGGGACGTACCGCCCAGGGCTATCAAGCGGTTCGTTTGCGTAAAACTGAACGAATTGCCGGGTTGAGTGTGGCTTCGGCGTCGGACGAGTTGGTGTTGGTGACGCGCCAGGGACGAATCAAACGGCTTCCGGCGAACCTGTTGCGCCAGGGGCGTCGCGGCGAAATTGGCACGCAGGCGTTGCAGTTTGCGAACAAAACTGACGAGTTGATGGGGATTTTGCGCGTTGAAGCGGGGGCGGATTTGGTGGTGGTGACGAGTGGCGATCGCGTGGTGCGGTTTTCTCTCGATCGCTTCGAGGTTTCTGGGAAAGACGGAACGGGGGTTCGTCCGCGACTGTTGAAATCTAAAGAGACCGTTATTTCGATCGCCTTGTGCTTCCCGGTTGGGGGAGAATGAGAAATAGACCGAACTGCGAGGCGCTAAGTCGAAATCGACCTGTTCGTAGCGAACGGCGACCCGTCAATCGTAGTAAATCGATCGTCCATTCAACCCATTATCGATTCTTTGCAGATTCAAGTTAGGGGAACACGCCATGAGTGATTTTATGGATTTTCTGCGACACAAATACGCCTATGTCGCCCGAGGAGAGTTCAAACCCGGAACGTTCGACGACGCCAAAGCTCTGTTCGATCGCGCCGTGGCCACGTACCATCAAGGATTCGAGGGGGCGTATTTGTTGCAAGAACCCGGTACCGATCGCGGTATCGCGATCGTGTTCTGGGACAACCAGGAAGACATGGAAGCCAATCGTAACGAAAAGCTGGACGAGATTTTGAACGAAATGTCTCATTTGTTCGTAAAAGCTCCCGAAACGGCGTTTTACGAAGTCAGCAGTGAAATTAAGAAACACGAACCCGTCGAAGCCTAGGTTTGACAGCGTTTCGAGTCGGAACCCCGGTTTTTTGAGTCGAACCGGGGTTCTGTGTTGGGAAGTTAACCGCCATAATCTAGAGGTGGTCGTCTCCTAATCTCAAAGCCATGCAGCGCATCGCCGTCGAACCCCAGCAAATTCTCGATCGAACGATTTATCTCAACGCCGCCCAGGAACATTATTTGAAACGGGTGTTGCGATCGAGCGTCGGCGATCGCTTCGTGGCGATGGACGGACGGGGACAGTGGTGGGAAGCCCAATTGGTGATGGGCGATGACGGTTCTCTGTTGGGGGAGATCGATCGCCAACTCGACGTTTCGACGGAACTTCCTGTATCTGCGACCCTCTTCGCCGCTTTACCCAAAGGAAGCGGCTTCGACGAAGTGGTTCGTCAAACCACCGAACTCGGCGTCAGTCGCATTGTTCCCGTTCTCAGTCAGCGAACGCTCCTCAATCCCAGTCCCAACAAACTCAAACGCTGGCGGCGTATCGCGACGGAAGCCGCCGAACAGTCGGAACGTCAAATTGTTCCCGAACTGTGCGAACCTCTATCGTTTCGCGAGGCGATGGCGGCGGTGGGGGAGACGCCTAGCTATTTTTGTGTCGCCCGAGGAACGGTTCCTCATCTCTCCGCTGCACTACAGACGGCGTTAGAGGGCTGCGACGCTGGCGAAATCGCGATTTTTGTCGGTCCCGAAGGTGGATGGACGACGGACGAGGTACAGCAAGCCAAAGATACCGGATGTCAACTGGTGTCCTTGGGGCGTCGCGTGTTGCGGGCTGTCACCGCCCCGGTGGTGGCGTTGTCTGTCGTCGCCGCTGTGTGGGAAACGCGGTGACATTCATCTATAGCCATAGGAAATGATTCGTGGCCAAATCCCCGATCGATCCAGGGCTGT
>NZ_JBNGCO010000152.1:6917-8738 GCF_049974805.1 Baaleninema sp. | reverse complement strand
TCTTGCTGGGGAGTTGGATAGAAGCGATATCGAAACGCTCGAAGTGTCATTTGGGTAGTTTAAATCCTCTCTGCCCATTTTACGGTCAAGCCGCCCTAGAAGGGCGGGGTTTTAAACCCAAATTTTTTGATAAATCGACGGATACAAAAAAAGAGAGGCAGCTCGTGGCGACCTCTCTTTTATATATTTGTCTCTATATATTTGTCTCGACGCGGGGTCGAAGAATGCGGATGGCGAGACTCGAACTCGCAAGGATTGCTCCACACGCCCCTCAAGCGTGCGTGTCTACCAATTCCACCACATCCGCGTGGCATCTGCGCGGTTAACGTTTTTCAACCGCACTATGGTAATTTAACATAGCGACGAGTTAATTGTCACTATTTCCGGAAAATTTTTTCGTCGCGTCCGATCCGGCTTCCGAAATTCCCGCATTGCCCCTAGACACTCAAAGATGCAGTTCTCGAAAATTCTCATTGCCAATCGAGGAGAAATCGCCCTTCGCATCCTCCGCACCTGCGAGGAGATGGGCATTGCAACCGTTGCGGTGTACTCCACGGTCGATCGCCACGCCCTCCACGTCCAACTGGCAGACGAAGCCGTCTGCATTGGCGAACCGTCGAGCAACAAAAGCTATCTCAACATCCCCAACATCATCTCGGCAGCCCTGACGCGCAACGCCACCGCCATTCACCCCGGTTACGGTTTCCTCGCCGAAAACGCTCGATTTGCCGAAATCTGCGCCGATCACCAAATCGCCTTTATCGGCCCTTCTCCCGACTCCATGCGACAGATGGGGGACAAATCCACCGCCCGCGAAACCATGAATCGCATCGGCGTCCCCACGGTTCCGGGGAGCGAGGGCTTACTCCGCGACGATCGCGAAGCTCTGTCCCTGGCTGAAGAAATCGGCTATCCGGTGATGATTAAAGCCACCGCAGGGGGCGGCGGACGCGGAATGCGCTTGGTTCGCAATGCTGAGGACTTACCGAAGCTGTTTATGGCGGCCCAAGGGGAAGCTGAAGCCGCCTTCGGCGATCCTGGCATTTATATGGAGAAGTTTATCGAACGTCCCCGCCACATCGAGTTTCAAATTCTGGCGGACCAATTCGGAAACGTGGTTCACTTGGGCGAACGGGACTGTTCGATTCAGCGGCGACATCAAAAACTGCTCGAAGAAGCCCCCAGTCCCGCACTCGATCCGAAATTACGTCAGAAAATGGGTAAGGCAGCGGTCAAAGTTGCCAAAGCGATTAATTACGTCGGGGCGGGAACGGTGGAATTTCTCCTCGATGCGTCGGGAAATTTCTATTTTATGGAGATGAACACCCGAATTCAGGTGGAACACCCGGTCACGGAAGCCATTTGCGGTTTGGACTTAATCGCGGCTCAAATTAAGGTGGCTCAAGGGGAAAAGCTGCCCGTGACTCAGAGCCAGGTGGAATTGCGGGGACATGCGATCGAATGTCGGATCAACGCCGAAGATCCCGATCGCAATTTCCGCCCCCACCCCGGACGCATCAGCGGTTATTTACCCCCCGGCGGTGTCGGCGTGCGCGTGGACTCCCACGTTTACACGGATTACGAAATTCCCCCTTATTACGATTCGCTGATCGGCAAACTCATCGTTTGGGGTCCGACTCGCGAACGGGCGATCGCTCGCATGCGTCGCGCCCTCCGAGAATGTGCCGTCACGGGAATTCCCACCACTATCGGCTTCCATCAAAAGATTATGGAAACTCCAGAATTCCTCGAAGGTACGGTGTACACCAACTTCGTTGAAAAGTGGATGGAGCAAAACAGCGAGTAGGGTGCGTGACTTGA
>NZ_JBNGCO010000152.1:0-6817 GCF_049974805.1 Baaleninema sp. | reverse complement strand
AAAATCGGGTGTGAATCCTTATCCCGAGAAATCGTCACGCACCGCCAAGGTACACTTGAAAAATCGGGTGTGAATCCTTATCCCGAGAAATCGTCACGCACCGCCAAGGTACACCGCCAAGAGACTCGGGTGCCGTGACGCGGCCGGAAAATGTGGCTGAAATCCGGTGAATGTTGTCTTACCGCGTCACGCACCGCCCCCAAGCTGTCAACTCTTTAGGCTACTTCATCATCGTCAACAACCCTTGTTGACCGAGGAGAATTTCGCGAATTAAGCTGAAAATACCCACCCATATAATGGGCGAAATGTCAACCCCCCCGAGAGGCGGAATAATTTTGCGGGTGGGGGCGAGGAAGGGTTCGGTGGGAATCGCCACCAGGCTGAAGGGGAATTTTTGCAGTTCTGCTTGGGGATACCAGGTGAGAACGATGCGGATAATCATCAACAGGATCGTTACGCCTAGGAGAACGCTCAGGCTCAAACTGACGAGGTTTAGGGTACTCATTCGATCGATTTTAAGTATTAAGCTTTGTAACCAATTCTGAACTCTATTGTATCTCGCCCTCGGGTCGATCGATCCCCGTCGAGACAGTCAAAGCGACCTAACCTCGCAGTTCGAGAGCGGTTCGGCGGAAACCGTCTTTCCAAGCGTGCCTCAAATCGTTAAACTTGATGAAGAATTATTTTGTATCGTTTGAGGAAGAACGTTTTATGACCCCCTCTTTGATGAACTTTTTCTATAGCCTTCTGGCGGGCGCTGTTATCGTCGTCATTCCTGCGGTGGTGGCGTTAATTTTCCTGAGCCAACAAGACAAAGTTCGCCGCTCTTAATTCGGCGTAGCGTTGGCGTCAGCAGCAGGCGCAACAAGCTGACGGTGGGCATCGTCGCTTCTCGTTTGAGAACGTCGCTCGCCTTGGAGATTGTCTGTGTAAATCGCTAAGATGAGATTGATGTAGGAGAGAGGCTAATGGTGAACATCGCATTAGGCGGTCGCGGCCTGCTGCACGTAACGAACGTTCGACCCGTCCTCGCCCAAGTCGCTTACGGCTTCGGGTGGGGCAGTTTAATGGGCATAGCCCTGGTGATCTGCGGCGTGGCGCTGTACCTGCTGCGATCGACCCGTCCGAACTTAGCTCGAGATCACGATATTTTCTTCGCCGCCGTAGCCTTACTCTGCGGTGGGATTTTGTTTTTCCAAGGATGGCGTCTCGACCCCATTCTTCAATTCGGTCAGTTTCTGATGACCGGTTCGGCGGTATTCTTCGCCGTCGAAAGCATTCGTTTGCGCGGGATCGTCACGCAACAGGCGAAACGCAACACGCCCATTGTGGACGAAGAACGAGAAGTCAGCCCCGATTATCAAGCTTACGAGTACGAAGCGGAGTTCGAGGAAATCGAACCCTACGAACCCTATCCCCCGAATCGTCGGATTCCGGGAAGTCGCGATCGCCGATCGACGCGCGACGCTTACGGCTACGAAGACGAACCTCGACGCCCCCCGACGCGGCGCAGTTCCGGAAGCAGCGGTCGCCGTCCGCCGTCGGATGCGACGCGCAAACCCCCTCGCCGCCGTCCGCCGAGTGCTGGCGGCCGTCCCCCGGTCAATTTAAACGATGATACTTGGGGCGATGCGGGATACGGCGATGGGAACCGTCCGCCGAGTCGTCCGTCTCGCCGTCCGCCGAGTCGCCCGTCGGGTTCGAGTCCGTCGTCGTCTCGACGCCCCCGACCGGGACAACCTCGCCCGACGCGACCGAGTACGGAAGTCGAAGCGACGTTAGCAGACGACGAGTATTCTTCGAGTTACGGTCGATCGACCTCCCGTCCGCCCCAAGACGAACCGGACGTGACCACGGCCACTTACGAAGAGTACGAACCGCCGAAACCCTCGAGTTCGCCCCGCGATGCGGATGTGAACGTCGATTTCGACGAGGAACCCCGTCGCCGTCCTCCGGCGAGTCGCAAGCCGAAACCGCCCGTTGACGACTTCGACGATTTCGAGGAACCGGACGTGACGAGCGATTACAATCCCTATGACGACGAACTCGAAGAAGATAATTCTAGTCAGTTCGATCGATAGTCGCGAGGAACGTTGGCAGGAACGCAAGAGGTGCAGAGACGGACAGTCAAAGACTGGCTGAGACGGTTGGGGACGCGAATCGGACTCGGAATCGCCGTCTTGGGACTCGGTAGTTGTACCCCGACGAGTCGCCCCCAACTTCCCGTCGCCCTCAACAGCTATTACACGGACGAACAGCCCGCCATGAGTGGAGACGGGCGTTTTTTAGCGTTTGTCTCCAACCGGGACGGCACCCGCAGTATTTTGCTGTACGACCTCCAACGCAAGCAGTTCGCGCAGTTGCCCCGACTCAACCGCAAGGACGCCATCGCGGAAACCCCCAGTCTTAGTTATACGGGGCGCTATTTGGTTTACGTGGCCAGCGATCGCGGCCGTCCGGAAATCGAGCTGTACGATCGCATCACCCAACGCACCCAAGTCCTCACGGGAGGCTATCGCGGTTGGGTTCGCAATCCCAACATCAGTTCAGACGGGCGATATGTGGTGTTCGAGACGGGACGGCGGGGACAGTGGGATATCGAAATTATCGATCGCGGGCCGGGCATCGAACTCGATCGACCCAATGGCAGTTAAAACAGCGTCACAGCCTTGGCGCGAGAGGCAAAAAAACCGCCACAATAGAACTATCTCGACGAATTTTTCTGTGAAATCCCGAACCTGGTTGGCGACGATGGCGATCGCAGGCGTTTTGAGCGGGTGTGCGGCCTATCCCCGCCTCCTCAACACCCCCTTCGATCCCGGCGGACGCAGTTTGAACTCTCCGGCGGCGGAAATGGACCCGGACATCGCCGGACGGTTCGTCGTGTTCGTCTCGGAACGGGAAAAACGCCAGGATATTTATCTCTACGACTTGCAAACCCAACGTACCATCGCCATGCCGGGGTTAAACTCCCTGGCGACGGTAGCCGAACATCCCGACGTTTCCGCAGACGGGCGGTACATTGTGTTTGCAGGCAACCGCCAAGGTCGATCGGGCATTTTCCTTTACGATCGCGAAACCCGCCAACTGCGGAACGTCACCGACAGCCTCAACGCCACCGTCCGCAATCCCAGTATCAGCGACGACGGCAAAACCATCGCCTTTGAAGCCAACCTCAACGGTCAATGGGATATCCTCGTCTACAACCGTTCGGGTCAACCGCTCGATTTACCGACGCCTCCCCGTTAATCATGACTTCTCGACTTCTCCGTTTCGCCGCCTCGAGCCTTCTCGCAGCCGGATTCGCCACGGTCGCGATCGCGTCGCCAACTCCTTTTACCCCACAACCCGCCCTCACCCAAGATGAAGAGGAACGGACGAACATTCGCGTCTACGAAGAAGCCAGTCCCGCCGTCGTCGCCATTATTGCCGAAGACGGAACAGGAAGCGGCAGCATCGTCACCCCGGACGGCCTCGTTCTCACCAACTCCCACGTCGTCGCCAACGCCGGACGCACGGTCACCGTTCGCCTGGCCGACGGTCGAGAATACACCGCCGACGTTATCGGTTTCGACCCTGGCGGCCAAGATTTAGCGGCTTTGCAAATTCGCAACGCCCGCAACCTGCCCACCCTCGACATCGCCCCGACGAACTCCGTGCGCGTGGGACAGAGAGCGTTTGCGATCGGCAGTCCTTTCGGCTTTGAAAACACCTTCACCGTCGGCATCGTCAGCCGCATCGACCCCGACGACGGCACCATTCAAACGGACGCCGCCATCAACCCCGGTAACTCTGGCGGTCCGCTGTTGAACTCCGATGCGGAAATGGTGGGGGTCAACACGGCCATTTTCACCGTCGGACGGGAAGGAGGTAACATCGGCATCGGCTTCGCCATTCCCGTCGGCGATGTTCGATCGTTCCTTGCGGCTGTCGAAAATCGCCGCGTGGCGACGACTCCCCAAAGTGGCAGCCGGATTCCAGGGTCTCAACCGCCTCAAGCGGTGGCACTCAACGACCCGCCCGTTGACGGGGAACTGGGCAACGGCGATAACGTCCTCCCGGTTGATAACAGTTATTTCGACGCTTACAGCTTTGAAGGACAGGCCGGACAAACGGTAACGCTGGGTATGTCGTCTCTGGAATTCGATCCCTATCTCATTTTGCTGTCCCCCAACGGCGACGATATCGCTCAGGACAACAACAGCGGCGGTAATCGCAACGCCCGCATTCGTCTTCGTCTGCCGGAAACGGGACGGTATATCCTTCTGGCCAACTCCCACCAGGGGGGCGAGTCGGGACGCTATCGCCTCAGTCTCCGCAGCGACGCCCGAGGAAATGCTAACCCCTCTCCGCCGAGGGGAAACTTGCTGTTACGGGAACGGGGCGAGTTGCGACCGGGGGATTTAGTTCTTCGCGAAGACGGGAGTTTGTATGATGTCTATCGTTTTGAGGGACGGGAAGGGCAGACGGTGACGATTACGTTGGAAAGTCCTGATTTCGATACGTTTCTCTGGCTGCTGAGTGAAGCGGTGCGACCCATCGCCCAAAACGACGACGTTGCTCCCGGTAACACCAATTCGGCGTTACAGGTGCGGTTGCCCTATACGGGAACCTATTTCGTTTGGGTCAACGCTTTCGACAATACGGGACGGGGACGGTATCAGTTAACGGTTCGCTAACCCCCTCTGTATTCTCTGCTCTGTATTTTCTGGGTTTCTGGGGTGACTTGTTTCCCCAAAATTAACATCGGGTCGTTGTATGCAACGACCCGTTTCTCGTGTTTTCTCTCTGGCCTATTTCTATAAAATCCCCACGAAATGCAGCGGTCCGTATCCGGTAATCAGTTCCGCCATTAAGGCTAAAAAGCCTAACATCGCCAAACGGCCGTTCCACATTTCTGCTGAGGTGGTCAATCCCCATTCCCAGCGTTCGGGCGGATAGAATTTGGTTTGTTTGGGGGGGTGCATGACGCCATCAAAGGTGAGGTTGGAGGAGTTGGCGGCTTCGACGACTAAATCCGCTAAGTCTTCGACAAATACGGGGTGTGTGTTGAGGGCGGGGACGCGGTGGAAGTTGTGGATTCCCGCTTCTTCAGCCAGTTCCCGATATTCCATATCGATTTCTTGTAGGGTTTCGATATGTTCGGAGACGAAGCTGATGGGAACCACTACTAGGGTATCGACGCCTTTTTCAGCCAGTTCGCCGATCGCATCCTCTGTATAAGGTTGCAGCCATTCCACCGGGCCGACGCGGCTTTGATAGGCTAAGGTGTAGTCGTTGGGTCGGTTGAGGGTCTCGACGATCGCCTTCGTGCAGGCTTCGATTTCTTGTTGGTAGGGGTCTCCCGCTTCTTCGACGTAGCTGCGGGGGACGCCGTGGGCGCTAAAGAAGATGTGGGCGCGATCGGGTTCGGGGAGCTGGTCGAGTTCTTGGGCGATCAGATCCGCCATCGCCCGCAAATAGCCGGGGCGATCGTACCATGAGGGAACTACGGTGTAGTCGAGTTTCTGTAATTCGGGGTCGTCTTCCCAAATTTTTTCGAGAAGGCGGAAGCTCGAACCGCTGGTACTGATGGAAAATTGCGGGTACAGGGGCAAAATCACCAGTTTTTCGAGGTCTTCGCCGTGGATTTGGGCGATCGCTTCTTCGGTGAAGGGATGCCAGTACCGCATTCCCACGAAAACGCGAGCGTCGTATCCTCGCTGTTGCAGGCTTTGTTGCAGCGCGTTGGCTTGTTCTTCGGTGATGCGACGCAAGGGCGATCCGCCGCCGATTTCCCGGTAGTTATCCTGGGATTTGTGCGCTCGCATGGTTGAAATCATCCAAGCCAGCGGTTTCTGCAACCACCGAAAGGGTAAGCGGATAATTTCGGGATCGGAGAACAGGTTATAGAGGAAAGGTCGGACGTCTTCGAGCTTGTCCGGACCTCCTAAGTTCAGGAGCAAAACGCCAACGCGACCCATAGCAGCTAATGTTTCCCAAATTTTTATATTCTTTACCAATATTAACAGTATGAGGGGCGATCGACAAGCTCGAACCCCCCTAAACCGTAATAATTATGGGTATTTAAGCCACTTTGTAACAAATAATAAATTTTTTTAACGTTTCTCTAAAAAAGGCTTGTCAAATTCGGCATGGTTTCAACAGAATTTGGGCGCGATCGAATCGCTGGAAGTGCGGAAATACTGGGGATTTCGAGAGTGAGGCGCCGGTGTGTCGAAAGGGCTGGAGGGGAGGAGATGGGGCTGGCGTTGGGGCGTGCGATCGCGTTCTCTGAAAAGGTCTGACTGAGGTTTGTTAGATTGAAAGCAAAGATTGACAAGGATCGCTCGAAACCCTAATTTCGCCCCTCAAGACGATGAAAGCTTTTACAAATCTGTCTCTCGTCGCGTTGGGAAGTCTTCTCGCTTTCGGGGGTCTTCCCAGTGAAGTCTATGCTGGCTCGAAAGCTCTGGAATTGATGAAAAACCCCAAGATTTCGCAGGGTGAAGGGGCGGAAAGCCATTCCAATGCTGCAAGTTCCGACATAGAAACCGCCATTGAAGAAAACGAGGTGAGTGCTGAATTAGAAAGGGATTCCAACGGTTCGCAGGGCGATCGAACTGAGGGGGAAATTCCCAAAGGAACGCTCGAAGAACTCCCCGAAGAAGACGATCCCCTGACAGAATTTGAGCCGGATATCGATCGCCTGCAAATTCTCCTCGAAGCCGATCGCCTTTACCTGTCTGGAAACTACAGCGACGCCGAAGCCCTTTACCGCCAATTGACGTTCTCCCCCGCCTGAAGGCAGGGGGATTCCTGGTTCGTCGATCCACCT
>NZ_JBNGCO010000151.1:0-8772 GCF_049974805.1 Baaleninema sp. | reverse complement strand
AGTGCTGAAATCCCTCCGGGGAATCTCCGTCGCTTTAGCGCGGAGAGTAGTCAATGACAGAAGATTCAGTATTGATAAACGCCGGAATATTGCCGAAATCCCCGTTGAGGATATAGGCACCGATAACTTCCGTTTGTCCGCCGTTGAGGGTTTCTACGAGGGTTCCTTCGTCTTCAGTTTTATATCCGAAAATCCAGAGGTTGCCGCCGTCGTTTTTGACGCGAACGCCCCCTCGGGTAACTTCGGGGTTGAACTGTCGGGCCCAAACATTTTGGTTCTCGAACTCCCACGGACCGCCAGTTACGTCCTGAACGAACAAATCCCCGGTTCCGTTGGCGGTATTGCGATAGCTGCTGACGAACAAACTCGATAACACCCAGGTTCGATCGCTATCGTGAAGGAACTCGATACCCCCCGCTTCAATCCGCTCGAAAACCACCGTCGAAGCAGTTCCGTCCCCCAAACGGACAACAGCCCCCGTCTCCGTTTGTAACTGTGCCTCAGTTCCCAAAAAACGCCGGACGTTGTTTCTCAGTTCCAGTTCTCCTTCAAGTTGCCAGGTTCCGTTGGGCAGATAAACCGTAGTCGCCCCGGAATCGATGGCCGCTTGAATCGCCGCCGTATCGTCGATACCGTCGCTGGGAACCCCACCGAAGGCCAGGGGACTCGCCCACTGACTCAAAGCGTCCCACGGCACTTCGGGGGTTTCGCGAATGTCCAGGTTGAGGGAACGTTGCGGACTGTCGAAGAGGGTTTGAAACTCCCCTCGGGCGATGGCTTCTTCCACGAATCCATCCGGTTGTTGGAAGTTGCCATCAATAGCGAATTCGTACCCGGAGGTATTGAGGTTGCGGACGTAAAGCTGTTCTTCGTTGTAAACAGCCGCTTCGTTACTGGCGTTCCCCACCCCTTGCAGGTTGGCATCGATGAGGGTGACGCTGTTGAGGCCGTTGGGTTGGTTCCACAGGGCGGGAACGGCGTTGACGCTTTCTAAGCCTCTGACAAAAATGGTTTCGTTGAAGTTCGTCCAACCGTATTGGTTTTGACCTTCGAGGCGAATGTTTTCAAAGGTGAGACTGGCGGTCGGGTTGAGGGTGCGAATGCCCACATCGAACCCGATGACTTCTAGGTTTTCGATAAAGGCGGGGCCGTTTTCGTCCGGGGCGAGGTCGAGGCCGATTTGTCCCTGGCCGTCGCGGGAAATGATTTTGACGTTACTGAGGGTGCCTTGGTTGTTGGCGATATAGCTGATTCCGGAAGCGTCGGGGTTGCCGACGCCAATATCGACGGTTAAGTCGCGGATACTGTTACGGAAGCGTTGGGCCGGGGGACTCCCGGTGAAGATAATGGCACTGTCGAGGCCGGAGTTATCTTGTAGTTTGAGGATGGTACCGTCGCGACTTTGCCCTTGTAGGATGTTGCGTTTTTGGCTTCCGGCGTATACCAGGGGGGCGCTAATGTCGTAGACGCCGTTGGGCAGGTAGAAGATGGTGTTACCGGAGGGGTTTTCGTCGAGGGCTTGTTGGATGGCGGCGGTGTCGTCGATGCCGTCGTTGGGAAGTGCGCCGAAATCGGTAACGTCGATGATGCCGGAATCGTCGGGAAAGACGATGTTTTCGGTGGGAACGACGGTTGAGATCTCGAAGTCGAAGGTTCCGAGACTGCCGCTGTCGTAGAAGTTGAAATCGATATCGCGCACGGCGTTCGGTTCGAGGGTGATGCGGTAAGGACCGCTGTCGCTGGCGTCCCAGGTTCCCCCCGGTGGGTCGATCGCATAGCTGACGTTTGCCGGGTTGCCTCGGCTGTCTGAGTTGATGTTGACGAGGGATACCTCGAGAACGGTTCCGCTGCCGTCGGTGACGCTGATATCGCTCTCGTCGATGCTGGACGGCTCGAGGGTATAATCGCCGTGATAACTGACGGTGACGGTGTAGGGTAAGGCACTGCCCTCGCGAGGGACGGCGTTGGGAGCGAGTAGGCTGACGGTCGATAGACTCGACGGGGTGGATACGATCTGTGAGGACATGGCGATCGAACTCTTAAGTGAAACAGCAAGGGGTGGGGCAAGTTTTTGTGGTTAAACGGTCTCACTTGCCCCCAAAGATGAAGTTTTTGTTACCGATGCAGTTGTGCTTTGCGCATTTTTACTTAAGCCAAATTTTTATGCCTCCGTATTTTTACGGAACATCGAATTTCTAGCTGAGACGTTGGCTCCCAACAGAGGTTCCGCAAATTTATTTTTTTTCTCAAATTATTGGATCGTTAAATGAGTGGAGTTATGGGCGACTTCGCTCGAGTTAACGTCGTCAATATGGAGAAAAATTCAAGATTTTGAGAAGTTAGTAAATTTGGCGTTCTCGAATCCAAAAAGGTGACGTTTAAGATGGCGATATGGGGTAGATTCACCCTTATACCTTCCCTTTTAAACTATATGTTTTTGCTTTTTGCTCCTGTTTTTGGATGAAGTTATACTGCATCGCAAGCAAGTTTTATGGCAATATTCAAGGATTTGTGTCAATATCCAATTTCGCTAAATTGCTATATAATATACCCGACATCTTGGAAATGCCGGGTATCTGGAGAGAGAAGCTGACCAGCGGAACCAAATTTCAAAAAGTTATCTGTAAAATTGCCATGCCAAAACTAACGAGTTGGTGGCAAAACTCGCCGATCGATCGCCTTTCCAATTGGTCTAAATTGAGGAAAGCGCGACTCGACAGAATGCAACGATCGATTCATGACCGTAATTTTACTGAGCTTTACCGCAAGTTCATCGCAGAAACGGTAAACCCTCACCAATATTTTACGTAATTTCCGATATCCTTTAGAAAAGCTTTACGAATTTACCTTGAAAAAGCCTGAAATCATTAAGTAAAATCGCGAGTATTTCCGTAACTTTACAGACGCCACTGAGTGACGAAGTGTCCTGGGAGCGATCCCCATCGCTCGAAGACTGTTTGGAAAGTTGTCGATCGAGGATGGGGAAGTGGGCGCTCTAGCAATTAAGGTATTGAGTCAAGGTCAACGCATCGACGCCTAACTCGCTCCGTTCTTCGGCAGCCTGTCGTCCGGCGTGGGCGTGCCACCATACCGCCGCCGACACCAGCGGTTCGATAGAAACGCCCTCAGCGGCGGCCGTGGCCACGAGTCCCCCCATCAACCCGGTTAATACATCTCCGGTTCCGCCTCGGGCGAGGGCGGGGGTACTGTCGGGATTGACGTTGACGAACCCGCCGGGATAGGCGATGGCGACTCGGGCGCCTTTCATTACCACGATCGCCTGACTTTCGGCGGCGGCGGTTCGAGCGGCCAAAACGGGAGTCGCCTCTTCTAAATTTGGGAACAACCGCCGGAATTCGCGCCCGTGGGGCGTCAAAATCAAAGGCTTCGCCAGGGTCAACTCATCTCTCGGCTGTCCTTCTCTCCACTCGGACAGGCGAGACAGGAGGTTTAACCCGTCGGCGTCGAGAATTAAAGGACTCGTAGTGTGGAGAACGGTTCGGACGACGGCTTCGGCTTGCAACGTCAAGCCCGGTCCGCAGGCGATGGCGTCGTATCGATCGATCTCGAAAGATTCGGGAAATCGATCGATCGCGCCCCCCTCAGTTTCAGGACATCCCAACACCAAGGCCTCGGGTAACTGGGCGTGAACCAACGGTTTGACGGTTTCAGGAACGGCCATCGATAACATCCCCACGCCGCTGGCTCTCGCCCCCAATCCGGCTAAAATCGCCGCCCCGGAATACTGACGGGAACCGCACACCAACAGCAAATGTCCCTGTTTGTACTTGTGCGTCGCCCGTTTTCGGGGAAGCGGTAACGCCGCCAAGGCCGTCTGACGGGTGATGCGTTGCCACGACGGCGTTTCTCCCAACTCCGCCAAAACATCCGTTAACGGAAGATCGACTTCCACGAGTTCGGCATCTCCGATAATGTCTAAAGCTGAATCTCGAAAAAATCCCAGCTTCCACAACCCCAAACAAAAAGTGTATGTCGCCTTTACCGCCGTTCCTAACACTTCTCCGGTGTCGGTGTGGAGTCCCGAGGGAATATCGATACTGGCGAGGGGTTGCGGTTGCTGGTTTATCCAGCGGACGACTTCGGCTAAGTTCCCTTCGATGGGGCGAGTTTGTCCGAAGCCGAACAATCCGTCTAGGAACAAGTCGCAGGTTTGAAGGGATTCCACGGATTCGACGAAGGGAACCCCCAAATGACGGACGTACTGCGCTTGTTGGGACGTGAGGGATTTGGCTTTGTCTCCCAAGGGACGGTAGACGGAGACGGGAAAGCCCCGAACGTGGAGTTCTCGAGCGATAACCAGGGCGTCGCCGCCGTTGTGTCCCGGCCCGGCGAGAACGCCGATATGGGGGTGGGGTTGGGGAAAATCTCTGTCTAAAATCGCCATCAGACGTGCGGCGGTGCGACTGGCGGCTTTTTCCATTAAGGCGGAAACGGGCATTCCGGCCTCGAACTGACGGGATTCGATCGATGCCATCTGTTCGGCGGTGACGATAACGCGATCGATGGCGTCGAGGGGGAAGGGAAACGGCGTTGTCATCGGTTTAGGCTCAATTGAAGATGTGGCGTTTGGGTTTAAGCCTAACCCGAGGGGACGCTTTCCTCCAAAGGCGTCCTAGACATCGACGAGATCGCTGGCGTGGTAAGAGGTCATGGCGAAGGGACGGGAGCGAGTCAGATGTTTGCGGACGACCTCTAACACCGCTTTGGGGTTAGGGGGTTTGCTCAAAAACTCCGAGGCTCCGCTGAGGTTGGCCCGCACGCGATCGAGGGCGCCGTCGCTACTGGTCAAAATGACGATCGGCGTGGCTTGGAAGACTGAGGTTTTTCGTAGAAACGCACAGAGATCGCAGCCGTGGATGACAGGCATGGTCAAATCGAGGAAAATCAATTCAGGCTGCTCGGATAAGAGCGTTGCCATTTCCTGTAACGGATGTTGAATGTTAAGGACGCGATAGCCTGCGGGTTCTAAAATCTGTTTGAGCCGTTCTCCCACGATTGGGCTGTCGTCGATACAGGCGATCGCACTGCGTTCTCCGGTGACGGCGGCTTCGACGAGCTGCATTTGCTCGAAAGGAGAGGGCAAATCGGGTAACGCGCGAAATTCCAGGGTGCCAGCTTCCACGAAATGATGGAGCGTGCGCGTCAAATAAGCCAGCGATCGCTTGCGCTTTTGGGCGATATCCCAAAGGCTATACTGTCCCCCTAGCAGTTGGCGCACTGACAGCGACGATTGGGAAAGCTGCGCTTGGACTTTTTGAGCCTGAGCTTGCCAACGGGGGGCGTCGTCGGGATTGATATAACTCAACCCCATTCCCTGCCACTGTTGCCACAAGTTGATGGCGTCTTTAAACAGGGCGTCGAACTCGGATGTTGTCAGACGTAACCCCAAGGGCAAAGGCGTCTCGGGACGAGAAACGGGAATCCAACGGACGCTCAGCTCGGAGCTGTCGAGGCTGCTGAAGAGGACTTCCCGCGTTACCGAGGCCACGATGCCTCGGACTTGGGCGAGATTCAACTCCTCTCGTCGCAGAGCGCGATGGAGTAGTTGGTATTCCCACAATCCCGTCGGCGAAATGGAGCGGAGATCGAGTCGCCAGTGGGGACAGTGCTTTGCCAGAGCGCGGTTCCAGCGGCGGACGCGGTGACGGCCGCCAATTGTGTAGAGTAACTGGCCGTCGATAAAGTAATACTGCCAACGTTCGCCCCGTCCGTTTAAGAGCAGTTTTCCGGTTTTTTCGTGCTGCTGGATTTCGGAAAAGCTACGGGCGAGCGTCGCAATGCCGGGTAGATGAGAAACCATGATGGCGGCAAAAGCGTTTGTTTTATCTATTGTATCTTGTGCTTTCTCTTAACTCCTATCCGTGTTTTCCGTATAGTTTTTTAATAAGTTCAATGATGTCTTTCAGTAGTTTTACTCAAGCCTTCAGCCGACGATATCCGATAATAAAGATAGCGGTGCGATCGCACGCCGTTACTGGTCGCGGCGAAAAGTTTGTCCGAAAATCGATCGACATCCACCGTGGGAACGCACGAGAACAGGGGATCGAACAACAGTGAAACGACTGGCTACGATCTTGGCCGCAGGGCTTTGCGGTGTTTCTGTTCCCTTTTGGTCTCTCCATGTCACCCCAGCGCCTCGCCAGGGGGTCGCCATGGCCGAAAGCCCCTCGGCAACTGCCATATCGTGGATCGAACGGGGACGACAACACTATGCATCGGGACGACTGTCTGAGGCGATCGATGCTTGGAATCAAGCCGTAACTCTTTCCGATCGCCAGGAAGAGCTTCTCAATGGGATTTTAGCCCGGAGTTATTTGTCTCTGGTCTATCAAGATTTAGGAAACTGGCGTCAAGCTGAGGTGCTACTCGAGGCAGCAGTGGCGGCGGTCGATCCCACTCGAGACGACACTCGATCGAGTTCCGTCTATGCCCAAACCTTCAACAGTTTGGGCAATTTCCACCTCCATCTCGGCCGCGCCGAAGCCGCCCTCAGCAGTTGGGAACGAGCGCAACAGTGGTACGATCGCGCCGGAGACGAACTCGGACGACTCGGCGTCGAAATCGATCGCGCTCAGGCGTTGCAAGCCTTGGGGCTGTATCGGCGATCGCAAACAGTCCTCGAGTCCGCCAATCGAGGGCTTCAGGAGCAGCGGGATTCCGCCCTCAAAGCGATGGGATTGCTCAGTTTGGGAAACGCCCTCTATGTCCTCGGCGATCGCCAGCAAGCTCGAGATATCCTTCAAGAGAGTCTCGCCATCGCCCAGAATCTCGAAACCCCCTTCGACCTCAGCCCGATTTGGCTGGCCTTGGGCAACAACGAACGGGCGGACAACCACTTCGATATCGCTGCCGACTACTACCAACGGGCAGCCGCAACAACGCAGACCCCTATAGCACGAATCGAAGCTCAAGTCAATACTATCGGCTTGTTCGCCCAACAAAAAAAACCCGAGTTGGCGATGCCGAGGTTACTGTCCCTCTACGAAGCGTTACAGGAGCTATCGCCGAGCCGTCGAGGAGTGTACGCCCGCGTGAACTTCACCCAAAGCTGGTTCGAGTTGTCTCAACAAACGGCCGAGCTGCCCGTTAGCGATGTGGCCGTAGCCGATCTGTTAGCCACGGCCGTCCGGCAAGCGCGACAACTCCAAGACCCTCGTTCTGAGGCTTACGCCCTAGGTCAGTTGGGGCGTTTGTACGAGAAAAACCAACAGTGGACGGAAGCGCGACAACTCACCGAACGCGCCCTGGCCGTCGCCCAAGCCGTCAAGGCCGCCGATATCGCAGCCCGCTGGCAATGGCAACTCGGGCGCGTGTTGAAGGAACAAGGGGATTACGAAAGCGCCGTTTTAGCCTACAGCAGTGCCATCGAGAGCTTGCAGGGATTGCGACGAGATTTAGCAGCTATCGCGCCGGAAGCTCAGTTTTCCTTCCGCGACAGCGTAGAGCCAGTCTACCGTCAGTTGGTGGACTTGCTGTTGACGCCGATGGGACCGAACGCGGAAGTCCCTCAAGCCAATCTCGTCCGCGCCCGGGAAACCATCGAGGCGTTGCAACTGGCGGAGTTGGATAACTTTTTCCGAGAAGCCTGTCTCGACGCCGCCCCGGTGGAAATCGACGAAATCGACGCTCGAGCGGTCGTGGTTTATCCGATCGTTTTGCCCGATCGCTTGGCGGTGATTTTGTCAATGCCGGATCGGGATCTGTATTATTACGAGACCCGGATTTCCGAAGCGGAGATCGATCGCACCTTGGAAGATTGGGTACAGTACCTCAATCCGATTTTTCCGGAGCGATTGCGTTTGGAACGGGCGCAAACCCTCTACGATTGGTTGATCCGTCCGGCTCAAGAGCAGTTAGCCCAGCAGGATACGACCACGCTGGTCTTCGTTCTCGACGGAATGTTACGAAACTTACCCATGGCCGCGTTACACGACGGCGATCGGTATCTCATCGAACGGTACGGCGTCGCCCTCGCCCCGAGTTTGCGACTGTTACAAAGTGAGGAAGTCCGGCCGTCCGAAAACGCTTTAGCCTTGATGGGGGGACTGTCTGAGTCGCGACGGGGATACGCGGCACTGCCGGGGGTAGAACGGGAAATCGAGGCAATTGCGTCGCTCCTGCCCAGTCAAATTCTGTTGAATCAGGAGTTTACGACAATGCAAGTTCGAGGCCAAGTGCGAGAGCGCCCTTTTTCGATCTTGCACTTGGCCACCCACGGACAGTTTAGTTCCAATGCTGACGAAACCTATTTGGTGGCCTGGGACGGTGAAATTAAGGTGAAGGATTTAGATCGGTTGTTGCGATCGCGCGAAACGGGAAACCGCGTTCCTATTGATTTGTTGGTGTTGAGTGCCTGTCAGACGGCGGCGGGAGACAAACGGGCGGCTTTGGGACTGGCGGGGTTTGCCGTGCGTTCGGGGGCCCGCAGTACCCTGGCCACTCTCTGGTCTGTTAACGATCGCTCTACCGCCGAGTTGATGACGGCTTTTTACGAACAGTTACAGCTTCATCCCGAGCGATCGAAGGCTGAAGCGTTGCGACAAGCACAGTTAACCTTGTTGCGAAGTCCGAAATACAAGCATCCGTTTTACTGGTCGCCGTTTGTTTTGGTGGGAAATTGGCTGTAAAACCCCTTTAAAATCGCGATAAGTCACCTCGATCGATTGCTCGTTCCGAAAAACTAAACAATTTGTAGTACGGTAAGTTTGGCAATCGCACGGTCGTCCTGGCAAAGATCGAGGTCTGATTGAC
>NZ_JBNGCO010000150.1:0-8797 GCF_049974805.1 Baaleninema sp. | reverse complement strand
AGTGCTGAAATCCCTCCGGGGAATCTCCGTCGCTTTAGCGCGGAGAGTAGTCAATTCGCGACTTGGTGTAAAACGGGCATTAACGACAGCCAGCAAATTCGCCAATTCGCACCGCTGCTGTCTCGCTTCGATCCGCAAACGCTCAATATTCCTATTATCGAGTCGCTGGAAGACGGACGCCAGGAAGACGCCCCGCAACTGTTCGAGAACGCCCTCGGCGAGATTAAGGTGGCCTGGGACGATTTACAACCTCAGTACAATCGTGCGGTACAGGAAATGAAGGCTTGGGATGCGGTCGCCCGTAAAGCTCTCGAACGCGATCGAGAGGATTTAGCCCGTGCTGCTTTGTTCCGCAAACGAGAGTACAAACACAAAGCCGCCGATCTCAAACAACATCTCGATCGACTTGCGGAAATGACCGAGATGTTAGTGCGCGATCGGCAACATTTCACCGATTGGTAACGTCCAAAGCGTGAAGAATTATTAATTTAGCGCGAAATATTTGGCGATTTCACCCTAAATATGCTAAGCAGTTTACCTGCACGAACAAACGCGATCGAATCGATCCGCGAGTTAGCGCGAAAGGAGATCCCCCATGAGTTGAGGTGGGTATTCGAGCGGCGCGGATGGGCTTAAAGGCGAGAATTTGAGGGTCGATCGAGGTCGCTCTCGGCCGTGACAAAATCCCCTCAATCCCGCACGGGGGTTCGCCCCCAACGTGATAATATGAATAACTGTTACGCGCGGCTCAGTATCGCGCTCTCGTGTATCGGGGTCTCGTGAGATACGACCCTCACTAGCGTTACGATTTCCAGCGCGAAACCTGGAAACGGCAACGATTAAACTAACGATACCGTTTGTTAAGGGAAATCAAATAACATAATACGCGAGTAGCTCAATGACTCAAGCTTCAGGACCTGCAGACGTCCCCTCCATGGGACGACGGCAATTTATGAACTTCCTCACGTTCGGGGCAGTCACCGGAACGGCACTCGGTGCGCTCTACCCGGTCGTGAATTATTTTATTCCTCCCTCTAGCGGTGGAAGCGGTGGCGGCATCGTCGCCAAAGACGCTCTCGGCAACGACATCAAAGCCAGCGAATTTCTCGCCAAACACAACGCGGGCGATCGCGTGTTAGCCCAGGGCTTCAAAGGCGATCCCACTTACATCGTCCTCGAAGGCGAAAACGCCATTAGCGACTACGGCCTCAACGCCGTTTGCACCCACCTCGGCTGTGTCGTGCCTTGGAACACTAGCGCCGAAAAATTCATCTGCCCCTGCCACGGATCGCAGTACGATAAGACCGGAAAAGTGGTTCGCGGTCCGGCGCCGCTGTCCCTGGCCTTGGTTCACGTGGATGTCTCCGAAGACGACGACGTGACCCTAACCCAATGGACGGAAGAAGACTTCCGAACCAACGAAGATCCCTGGTGGACGTAAGATTCGTTTCCCCCCAACACGCAAGCCCTCGAAAGAAGAGAACGTTGTCACAACCGATGAAATACAATCGCGCCTTGGCGAGATGGCATCGCCGCGTTGCACCGTTGGCGAAAGGACTGCTGGTAGCGATCGCAGCCGTCGCGGTGTTCTTTACCAGCGACCTCGTCGCCCCTCAAGCTGCGGCCGCTTATCCGTTCTGGGCTCAGGAAACTGCCCCGGAAACTCCCCGCGAAGCTACCGGACGCATTGTCTGCGCGAACTGCCACTTGGCGTCTAAACCGACGGAAGTTGAAGTTCCTCAGTCCGTTTTACCTGACACGGTATTTAAAGCCGTAGTCAAGGTGCCTTACGATACCAGCGTCCAACAGGTTCTCGGCGATGGAAGCAAAGCCGGTTTGAACGTGGGTGCAGTTCTGATGCTGCCGGAAGGTTTCAAAATCGCGCCTGAAGACCGCATTCCCGAGGAACTGAAGGAAGAAACGGAAGGGCTGTTCTATCAAACCTACAGCCCCGAGCAGGAAAATATCGTTCTGATCGGTCCGCTTCCCGGTGAAGACCATCAGGAATTGGTGTTCCCGGTGCTGTCTCCCGACCCCCGCACTGATAAATCTGTCAATTTCGGTAAGTTCTCCGTTCACGCTGGCGGCAACCGCGGCCGCGGTCAGGTGTATCCGGCCGGAAACAACAGCAACAACGTCGCTTACAAAGCCTCTAATGGCGGTGTGGTGACGAAAGTTTCTGCTGTGGACGCGGGCGGTTACGAAGTCACGCTGAAAACTAACGACGGTGAAGAACTCGTCGAAACGATTCCTCCGGGTCCGGAACTGCTGGTGTCTGAAGGTCAGCAAGTGGCGGCTGGAGAGGTTTTGACGACCGACCCCAATGTTGGCGGTTTCGGTCAAAAGGATACTGAAATCGTGCTGCAAAGTGCGACTCGGATTAAAGGATTGTTGGCGTTCTTCGCCATCGTTATCTTGTCGCAAATTATGTTGGTGTTGAAGAAGAAACAGGTCGAGAAAGTTCAAGCGGCAGAAATGAACTTCTAAGACGGTTTCGACGCGACATTTTAATCAGTTCAAGGATGAGGGTGTTTCCGCGTTTTTTGGGGAAACGTCCTTTTTTTTGGCGGGTAAAGTGGCAGCGGGCGGAAAAGGATCGGGGGATGAGGGGATGAGGGGATGATGAGGGGAAGTTATACCCATCTCGGGAAAACAGATCCCCGGCATCTTGGAGATGCTGGGGATCTAGCGGTTTCTAGGGTGTTGGGTTGGGGGTCTGTGGGTTCGAGTTCGATCTATCTCGAAAATCGGGGTTTCTGTGGCTGAGGTCTCGATCGCCCCGACCGAGAAATGGTATAAGTCGTTAATACTGGGTTAATTGATAATTTTTTGCAAATCTTAACGCTTTAAGGCGCTTTAACAAACTGTGTCTGTCGAACAAAAAACAATTACTGTCGGTGCTTGGGACTGGTTTTACCGCGAAGCTAATCCCGTCAACCCGCCGCAGGTGCCTACTGTGGTGTTTCTGCACGGTCTCCCCTCTCTCGGTTACAGTTGGAGTGCGCTGATGCCGGAACTGGCTGGTCAGGGACTTCGTAGTATCGCCCCGGATTGGTTGGGATTCGGTCGGTCGAGCAAACCGGAACGGCGAGAGTTTCCGTACACCCCCGATAGCTTTGTGGCGGCGTTGGATGATTTTCTGGAGACTTTGGAACTCGATCGCGTGTCTTTGGTGGTTCAAGGCTTTTTGGGGTCGGTGGGGTTGCAATATGCTCTGAGACACAGCGATCGCGTCGATCGCGTGGCGGTTCTCAACGCTCCCCTCTCTCCCGAGGCCAAACTCCCTTGGATGCTGAAACAGATGAGTTTGCCCTTTATCGGCGATATGATGACCCAAGACCCCCTGCTGGTCGATCGCACGCTCGAAAAAGGCAGCGGTTTCGTCATCCCGGATGAAGACCTCGATGTTTATCGCCGTCCTTGGCTGAAAAGTTCCGATTCTGGACGAGCTTTACTCTACACCCTCAAAAACCTACAACTCAACCAAGCCACCGCTGAAATTGAAAGCGGTTTCCGCCAGTGGACGAAACCCGGCCTCGTGGTTTGGGGCAAACTCGATCCTTGGCTGTCTGTCGAACCGGCGAAAGCCTTCGCTGACAATTTGGAAAACGGAAGGTTCGTCAGCCTCGACGAAGCCGCTCACTATCCTCAAGAACATTGGTCGGAAGAGGTGGGAAAAGCTTTGATACCATTTTTGCGCCGCCGTTCGACGGACGGTTAGATACTATTTCCAAAGGATTTGACTATGACGAAATATGTGATGTGGGGCAGTTACTGTGAAGATGCTCTGGAACGCCGGAAACCTTATCGCCAAGCGCATCTCGACGGTCTCAGCCGACAGAAGGAGTCGGGGGTCCTGGTGACGCTCGGACCGACGAAAGACAATACGATGGTGTTCGGGATTTACGACGCCGACGATGAAGCCACGGTTCGCCAGTTGGTGGAAAACGACCCCTACTGGAAAAACGGCATTTGGACTGAATATCAGGTCAAGGAGTGGATTCAAGCCTTTTGATGACAGCATACACTCTACAAAATATTAAATTTCTGTAAACAAATCCCCATCCTAGAGTAGGATCGGGAAACACGGAAATATCGCCTGTATTCTTCGACGGTCAAGGGTTTGTTCGATCGATCTCCCGGTCGATCGAACAACCTGACTCTCTCAGACTCGGCGATTTTTTTAAAGAAACCTATAATTTAGTTAAGAACCGTTTCAAACTGTTGTTATTTTCGCGGATGTCATGTATAGCCGCTTTTTTGCGTCCCTACCTGTTGAAATTCCCGTTCCCGAGCAGCCCGTTCCCATCCAACATTATCTGCGCCAACCCCAGCGGTTAGTCAGCGCCCTGGTCGATCCGGCTCGCACGGAAAAGTTAAGTCCTGACTGTTTTCGATTGAAAATGCGTCCGCTGCACTTTTTGATGCTGAGCGTACAGCCGACGGTGGATATGAAAGTGTGGGCAGAACCCAATGGAACGGTGCATCTGCGATCGCGCCGCTGCGAGATTCGCGGCGTGGAATACATCAACCAACGGTTTTCTCTCAACCTGGTGGGACGCCTCGAACCGCGCACGGAAAACGGCAAAACCACCCTTTACGGCCGGGCGAATTTGGAAGTGAAAGTGGAAATGCCGCCGCCGCTGTGGTTTACGCCCCAACCGATTATCGACGCGACGGGAAACACCCTCCTCACCAGCGTTCTGCATACCATCAAACAGCGGTTGACCCGCCATTTGATTGCGGATTATCGCGCCTGGGCTGGACAGGAACGGCAACAGCAACGCCGGGACGGGACGGCGAACGGGACGATGCAACTGTCCCCCAACGCTCAAAGCAGTTAGGTTGTGGGTAGGGGTGCATCTGACTTTTGTAAAAATATGAGTTGGCGGTAGTTGGCGGTAGGTTGGGTGGAGCGATAGCGAAACCCAACAACAGATCGATTCATGGTAGAGACTCCGATTTGATAAATTTACATTTTTGAGATGCACCCGTGGGTAGCCCAACCCTCTATGTCCTCTGTCTCTGGTGTGGTGAAAAATTCGATCGACCCGTCAAGGATTGATAAGTCATCCCAAAGTGACGGGCGGTCGAAGGATTTGCCGGGATTTTCGGTTTAAGACAGGCTGGCAGAATTAAGAAATAATAGAGGGCGAACTCTCGTAAGGTGAAAGGAAATTGTGATGACAGCAACGGACTGGCTGGCGATCGCGGTTTGGGGCATTAGTTCGATCGTCTGGGTGGAAATCGCCAGGGACTGCAACCACGCCCTCGCTCATGTTTGGCAACCTCTGGGACGACTGCACAATTGGCATCACCGGGTGTTTCGTCCCGATTTAACTCCCGTCAACGAGACGATTTATCGTCAGGCGCAGTGGCGTAACGACCTTCCGGAATCCTTGGTGATGTTGACCGCCAGCGGCTTGTTTGGGGTGTTCGCGTTTGTGGTGTCGCCGAACGTTTTTTGGGCGGCTTTGGCGGGAACGCTGTATTCGGTTTCGTTTCTGTTTGGGGCGATCGCTCGCGGGATGGGTTGGCGGTGGGCCCACGAACTGACGGATTTAACGCATCTTCCCGGGCCGTTTCAGTCGCCGCCGTCGCGGTTGTTCGTCAATCGTCCTTATCACTGGCGACATCATTTTGATAATCAGGATGCTTATTTTTCGGGGGCGTTAACGTTGGTCGATCGCGCGTTGGGTACGGCGTTATCGTTAAAGGGTAAAACGGTCGCCGTCACGGGAGCTTCGGGAACCCTGGGGACGGGGTTGTTGAAATACTTGCACCTATCGGGGGCGAAAGTTATTGCTCTTACGTCGAGCGATCGAACTTTAAGCCTCGATTTGGACGGGGAAACGGTAGAGGTGAAAACCGTCAACTGGCAAATCGGACAGGAAACGGAACTGGCGGAACTGTTTGAGAAGGTCGATATTTTGGTTCTCAATCACGGTGTCAATGTGGGGGGCGAACGGACGCCGGAAGCGATCGAGCGATCGTTTGAAATCAACGCTTTCTCCGGTTGGCGGTTGATGGAACAGTTCCTCGCGACGGTTCGCACTAACCGCGATATGGTCTGTAAAGAGGTGTGGGTCAATACGTCGGAAGCGGAAGTCAGTCCGGCGTTTAGTCCTCTCTACGAACTCAGTAAGCGCACGTTGGGGGATTTGGTGACGATGCGCCGTTTGGACGCTCCCTGTATTGTTCGTAAGTTGGTTTTGGGACCGTTTAAGAGCAATCTAAATCCTATCGGTATTATGTCGGGCGATCGCGTGGCTCAGCAGATTGTGAAGAAGGCGAAACGGGACGATCGCAATATCATTGTTACGATTAACCCGATTACGGGAATTGCGTTGCCGATTAAGGAGTTTTTCGTCTCCTGGTATTTCCGCTTGTTTACTCGCGCCCGGAAGCTTCCTGAGTAACTTTCGGAGCCAATTCAGGTTGAGTCGCCACTGCGAGATCCCCGGCATCTTGAAGATGCTGGGGATCTGTTGCTTCGCAATGTTTTTTAATCGAGTTTTGTGACAATAAAACAAGATTGATAAATTTTTAGCAAAACTGCAAATATCCTTCTTTATAATAGATTTTAAAAAATCACTCAGAGTCAATTATGGGTTTATTTGATTCCGTTTTGGGTAAACGTCGTTCTACGGAGTTGTCTCTCGGTCCGGTGGAATCGTTTTTGGCGATTACGTTGCTGGCGATCGCGGCGGATGGCTATATTTCTGATGATGAGACGCGGGTTTTAAACAGTACCCTGTGGCGTCAAAAAATGTTCCGCAGCTACTCTAGCGATACGATCGCTTCGTCTATCGATCGACTGTTGGGAATCATTCGCCGACAAGGGTCGGAAGTTCTCTTAAATGCTGCGATCGCGGGAATTCCTCATGATTTGCACGATACGGTTTTCGCGGTGACTACGGATATTATTTTGGCGGATGGGGAAGTGACCGCTGAGGAAGAGGATTTGCTGAACGAGTTACATCAAGCGTTGGATTTACCGGACGATCTCGCTCAGACTATTGTGGCTGTGATGGTCATTAAAAATAAGGGTTGATTCGATTCTTTTGTCTTGATGTTATGTTTTTTTTGAGCTAAACCCAGACTGGAGTGAAGGTGAGTCGAGTAGTTTGTGCGGACTTCCGTGGAACCCAACAGCCGCTCGCCAAGCGGAAGCGGTTTGGAGTACGATTGAATTTACATTGTTTGAGATGTACCCTGAATCGATCGCTCGAATTCTCTAGACTTCGGCTTTTCTCTCTCTTGTTTTTTAAGTATTAACCCAGGTTCTCGTAAAAGATCCCCGGAATCTTGAAGATTCCGGGGATCTGGCTTTTGGCTTTCATTGATGTTGATTTTTAAGTCAAGCGCATGGGCGAACGACCCCTTACGGTTTCAATTCAAGTATCGCACCCCTTTAAAAAAATGTCAAGATTTTTCGGGCGTTTTTTTTAGAAAATATGCCAGTTCCGCCAGTTCCCGATGAACGTCTCCCCAGCCTAGAGGAAAACCCCTTCTTCCCCCTGCAACGGTCTATCGTCCTCATCCTCACTGAAACCCCCACCGGTTACAAACCGGGAACCGGCTGGGTCGTGTCTAAGGAGTTCAGGATGTCGATAGAATTTTGATACCAGGTTTCATTCCCCTGACTTTGATAGAGTTCCGCCGCGTTTTCAAAGTCATTACGGGCTTGATTGATTTCACCTAATGCTCGATAAGATTGCCCTCTAAGATAGTGAAAATCGGCATCTTCAGGATTGAGGCGAATGGCTTGGGTAAAATCGTCAATTGCTTCTTCGTGGTTTTCAAGATTTTGGTGCGATCTACCTCGATTTCGATAGGAGAAAACATCATCAGGATTGAGGCGAATCGCTTGGGTGAAATCGGCGATCGCCGCCTCGTAGTCCTCAAGCTGTTGATAAGACAAACCTCGATTTTGATAAGCTAATCCATAGTCATTTTTCAGAGAGATAGCCTCACTGTAATCCTCAATTGCCTCTTCATGATTTCCCAAATTATGATGACATAAACCGCGATATAAATAAGCATTAACAAACCGTTCATTATGACGAATTGCCTCAGAAAACGCCTGTAGGGCTTCCTCATACTTTTCCGCCTCATAAAGCTCAACCCCCAAATCATAAGCATCTTGAGCTAAATTGCTGACGAAGTGCTGAGGATTCTCCCGAAGTCCAGTGTCCCCCAGAGCCATTGGAGTTCCCTCCAGGACAACTCCCCCTATTATGGTGACTAAAGTTAACCAAAATCCCAGTTTCTGATATCTCACGGGTTTCTCCTCCGCCTACCTTAAAAAAACTAGCTATATTCTAATCAAAATCGACATTTTGGCTAAGCCTGGCTCTCCCCAATTCGGCCAGTCCACAGTCAGGTCATCGGTGAGGTGAAAGGACTGAGTTCCGTCTCGCCCCAGGGAAGTCCCTGTCACAGGGGTCATAGAGGAAGAGAGGGGGAGAGACTTAAATGCCTGTACAGTCGAACAAGACAAAGAAAAACTATACTGAAATCAGGTTGGTTGGAGGTCTCAGTCGATGGTGACGCGCACAGTGATGGCATGGGTGTTGGGCTTGTCTCTCCTGCTGATTCCTCAGGTTGGGGTGGCCCAGTCGGTGGATGAGTTGTTTGAGCGGGGAAATGCGGCTCAGAGTCAGGGGAGATATGAGGATGCGGAACAGACGTGGCGTCGAGTGTTGCAGATTGACCCCAATAATGTAGCGGCTTACAACAGTCTCGGAATTGCCCTGAGAGACCAAGGGAAGTTAGACGAAGCCATCGCCGCCTT